>JANXZT010000490.1 GCA_025355395.1 Betaproteobacteria bacterium | reverse complement strand
CCGGCGCTCCTCGCGGCGCCGGCGCAGCGGCAGGCCGTTCGTTATTGCGACGTAGAGCGTTGCCCGACCCATCTTGTTGCCGATCACGGCCGCGTTGCTGCTCCGCGCGTTGCTGCTCGTTACGCTGCTGCTCGTTGCGTTGCGATGGTGGTGGCGCAGCCGGCGTAGCAGCGTTTCCTGCCGGAGTGCTTTCCGGGCCGCGCGCGGGTGCGGGCGCTCCGGGTCCGCCGGCTTGATTCGGCGCTATCGCGTTGGGTGCGGGCGTGGTGTTCCCGGGCGCGCCCGGCGCGTTCAATGTCCCGGGTGCCGCGGTACGATCAGTGCGGTCGGGTCTCCCGCGTCCACGGTTGGCATTTGGTGTGGCAGCATCCGGCGTCGCCGCCGTTGCAGCGGGCGGTGGCAGCGGAGGACTGGGTGCCGCTGCCGTCGGGGGCGTGCCCGGCGCACCGGTGGCGGCCGCAGGGGGCGGTGCCGCGCCCGGCGCCGCGGTGCGATCCGGACGGCCACGCCGACCTTCGTTCGGTGAAACTTCCGCCGCCGGGGAGCCGGGCGCCGCAGCCTTGGCCGGCGCTGCGGGCGTTGCTCCAGGAGTAGCGCCTGGCGCTGCTCCTGCCGATGGCGAACCCGCCGGGGCACCGCGATGCTCCGCAGTAGCGCCGGATTGCGTGGGTTGCGACGGCGCCACGACCCTGACGTGTTCCCGCAACCGCGTAGGAGTGCCTTGCTGGGCTTGCGCCGGATTCGCGGCCCCACTGGTCGGCGCCGTGTTCGAATCGTGCGCGTTGAATACCGGCACGGCAGCCGGGGGGGCCGTCCTGGCGACCACTTGCCGCTGCTCGGCGGCCCTTGGCGGCTGGACTTGGGCGGGAGCGGCCGCTCCCACGACACTGGCGCGCTGCGGCGCTACGGTCGGCATCGCAATCACCGGCGCCGCCTGAACGCTCTGGCTCGCCGCCGGGATGACGGCGCGCGCCACCGGCCGCGACTCCACGAAGGCGGTCACGGGAACGGCAGTTATAGCAGCGGCGGTCGCCCGGTTGCGATAACGGACTTCCGCACCGGCAGGCGGAGCGTTATAGACGTTGGTGACGTAGGTCGTGTCGATCCTGGTGTTGGTGACATTGATCTGGGTGAAGTAATCCTGGCTGACACGATACGCAGGGCGATAGACTTCACCAGGAGCCAGCGGGAACCAGCCGATGCCGCGGGTAGTGCCCCCGCTGGCCACGGCAACAGTGAAGTTGTTGCCCCCGACGAAGGCGACCAGCGCCGGCGCGTACACCGGCCGCACATTGACGGGACCTGGCACCCATCCCCAACGGTCGCTGATGAGGGCCCACCGACCGTAATGGAAAGGGGCAAACCCCCAAGGCGCATCGTCGACCCACGTCCAGCCCCACGGATTGATCCAGGACCAGTGGCCGTCGCGGTACGGCGCCCACCCGGCCGGAATGGTCCGCGGATACCAGACCGCGCCGTAATCGGCGACCGTATTCCAGTTGCCGTAGTCGTCGAGATCCGAGAACCCGATCGTTCCGCGCGAGACGTAGCGCGCACTCACGGAACGGTCGTACCGCGCATCACGCGTCTGCACCCAGCGATCGAACTCATCGGGCGCCGCGACGCGTGCATAATCGTTGTCGAGAGCCGTACCGTAAAACTTGTACCGCTGCCCGGTGTTCACGAGATAGGACGCGCCTTCGCCGTAAACCTCGCCGCGGCCATCCCGCACCGCCACCACGGTGGCATCGCCGCTCGCATCGACCTCGACCCGGTAATTGCCGGGGCTCGTCACCACGAACGCCAGATTCGGCGTGTCGATCTCGAACGTCTCGTCGCGTTGGAGTGCGCGCACGCGCACATTGAGGCGGCCTTCGGCGAGTTGCAGCTGGGTGATGCGATCATCGATGTTGAGCACCGTGACACTCGTGCGCGGCGCGAGCTGCAACGCCACCGTGCCGAGCTCGAGCTCCGCCCGTGCGCCGCTGTCGGCCCACAAGCGATCGCCAATGTAGAGCGGGCGATTCAGACGCGCCTGCACCCATGTTTCGGTTTCGGCCGCCGGTGCAAAACTGACGCGGCCGGTGATATAGCTAAGACGCGCGACACGCGACGGCGGATCGGCCAGCGCGGACGAGGCAATGAATAGCGCGGCGATGCCGAGGAGGCCGTGCGCCAGATGGCGGAATGATCTTTCCATTTCAACTCCATGGTGCGAAGCGCGGGCAGTGGCGCCCGAATACGCTTCCGGTGGCTGGTTGCGCGAGCCGTCGATCCATTGGCATGCGCTACGGTGTGAAATGCGCTGCATTGGGCCTTCGCCCGGTATTCGGCCCGGCATGCGATGGTCAGCAGTGCGTCAGTTACGTGCAAACGCCGTGCCGAGGGCACAGGTTGACACGATGCGCCCTTGCGAGAGCCAATAAGCGGCTGGCGGTTGCCCTCGCTGCGCCCCGCTAAAACTACCCTTGCTCTGTAATTTTTACCAAGCCGTTGCTATTGGAGGCTGTCAGCGGTGCAACGTTTCAGCCATTGCGCGGTCAGCTTTTCCTGGACATTGTTCTGCCGCAGCCGCGCATCGAGTGCCGGAAAATCGACGGCGTCGAGCGGCTGGTCCTGATTGAAGCACGAGAATACATAGCGCACTTCACCGCTGACCGGGTCGCGCTGCGGCTGCAGGCATTGCGCGCAGATCTCTTTCATCATGCATTGCATCGGCGAATTGATGGAGCCGATTGCGCGATGGGACGCTTTGAGATGCGGCGCCAGCACCCCATGCCGTGCGGCTGCAACGGCGGCCATCATGCGGTCGGAGCCGATCGCGATAATGCGGTCGCAACCCTCGACGCCGATGCTGCACTCCCCGAGCGCGCCGGTGGCATAGGCGTGCATCGCACGCACGATATTGCCCACGAACGCGCGATCCTGCGGACGATTGGCAATGAACCCCGGCGCCTCGTCAGAGCACCACACCACCACGTCCGCCGCAGCTTCGATCTCCTCGACCTTGTAGCGGTCGATCATTTGCTTGTAGCCCGCGAAGTAGAGCACGCGCGATCCCGCACGGCGAAACGCCTGGCCAATCGAAAACAGCACCGCGTTGCCGAGCCCGCCACCGGCGAGCAGGACCGTTTCGTTGGGCTCGATCTCGGTCGGCGTGCCGGTGGGACCCATGAGGACAACGGGCTCACCCGGACGCAGCAACGTACAGAGGCTGGACGAGCCGCCCATTTCGAGCACGATGGTCGACACCAGCCCCTGCTCGCGATCGACCCATGCGCCGGTGAGCGCGAGTCCTTCCATCGCGAGTCGGGTCCCGTCCACCACGCGCGCAAGGGATTCGAAATTCTGCAGCCGATAGAATTGTCCCGGCTGGAAGCGGCGAGCGGCGGCCGGCGCACGCACCACCACCTCGACGATCGTCGGCGTCAGACGCTCGACCTTCACGACGGTCGCGCGCAACGAATCATTGAGCGAACAAAGAAACGCGAGATCGGTGCCCGGCGATGCCGCGGTGACCTTCTCCAGCAGGCGCGACACGATCGGATAACCCTGCTTGGCACTCGCCATCGCCTTCACCACGTTGCCATGGAAAGACGGGTGCAGATCGCCGAAGAAACTGATGGCCCGGCCATCGGGTCGCAACTCGGTAAGCACCGCGGGAACGTCGGGCTTGGCGAGACCGCGCACCGGTTTTACGACTCGGGACGCTTCGTCAAGTAACCGGAAATATTTCCCATCGAGATGGAAGTGCGCAGCGTCCTCGCGCGCGAGCACCGTGTTCGGTTGGGTGCCCGCTGCAATCAGGATCGTGCGCGCCGGGAGCACGGTACGGCCCGACTCGTGCCACACGCCTTCGCCGTCGTTCTTCTGGATCGACACCGCGAGGCCGCGGGCGTGATTCTCACCATCCACCTCGATGCGCAACGGCGTCAATCCCTCGGCAAAGCGAATGCCCTCTTCCAGCGCCTTCTCGACTTCTTCATGGTTGAGCGTATACGAGGGACTGTCGACCATCCGCCGGCGATAGGCGATGGTAGCGCCGCCCCATTCCTGCAACAGCTCGACGATGTGCGCGCAACGATGCGCTTGCCGGGCAGCGTTTCGCTCGGCACGGACGGCGCGGGCGTGCGCGATAAACTCTTCAGCGATCACGCGTTCGCAAGACGACCATGTCGCCTCCACGGCCGCGGCGCCAAGCGTTGCGCAAAGGGATTCGTAACGCACCAGAAATTTTTCGACCTGCACCGGATAATAGGCGAGCGCCTCGGTGGCGGTGTCGATGGCGGTGAGTCCGCCGCCGATCACCACGACCGGCAAGCGCACCTGCATGTTGGCCACCGAATCGCGCTTGGCGGCGCCGGTCAATTGCAGCGCCATCAAAAAATCCGAGGCGGTGCGCACACCGTGGGCGAGCCCATTGGGCAGGTCGAGCACCGTTGGCCGGCCCGCACCCGCCGCGAGCGCAATATGGTCGAAACCGAGTGCGAACGCGTCGTCGGTGTCGAGGGTGCCGCCAAAGCGCACGCCGCCGTGCAATGCAAATCGCTCCCGCCGTTCGATCAGAAGACGCAGCACCTGGAGAAAGTTCTTGTCCCAGCGCACGGTGATGCCGTACTCGGCAACGCCTCCAAAACCGGACATCACCCGCTCATCCAGCGGCTCGCGCAGGAGATCGATGTCGGCGATCGGTGCAAACGGCACGCGCTCTCCCAGCGGCGTGACACCGGAGAGCGAGGCGGCGAGGGGCTCGATCTTGAGGCCGTCGACACCGACGACAGTGTGACCATCGTTCAACAGGTGATGCGCCAGCGTGAATCCGGCGGGCCCCATGCCAACAACCAGCACCCGCTTGCCCGACGCCGGCTTGGGCACTGGCCGCCGCAGGTTGAGGGGATTCCAGCGCGTCATGAGGCTGTAGATCTCGAACCCCCACGGCAGCTCCAGCACATCCTTCAGGAGCCGCGTTTCGGATTGCGGAATGTCGACCGGCTCCTGTTTCTGGTAGATGCACGACTTCATGCAATCGTTGCAGATACGATGACCGGTTCCGGCCGCCATCGGATTGTCGACACAGATCATCGCCAGTGCCGCGACCGGGAATCCGTCCGCCCGAAGCTTGTGGAACTCGGAAATGCGCTCCTCGAGCGGACACCCCGCCAACGACACCCCGAATACGCTTTTCTTGAAGGGGTCCGCAAGCACTGTGCCGTCCGCGGGCTTCTTTTCAGAGAGGCCCCGCGCGCAGGAATCCTTGCCCTGTTCATGGCACCAGATGCAGTAATGCGCCTGGTCGAGCGCGCCCGCGAGATCGGTGCCTGAATCGGTCAGGCCGAAGCCTTCGCGCCGACGGTGGGAATCACCGGCGAGCTTCCACGCATCGACCCCGGCGACGCGGGTCGCCTCGATCGGTACCAGGCGCATGAAATCGAGCTTGCGCGGGGCGCGGAAAAGCACGCCGCTCCGATGGGCAGCGCGCCCGTTCGCGGTGTGCGCCGCCCACGCCGCATAGCGGGCCGCGAGGTCGAGGTCATCCGCATGCGCCGCGTCGTCCTGCTGCCAATGGGTCACGGCATTTGCGAACTGCAATTCGGTCCAGCCGTGGCCGAGACGACGATCGAGCTCCGCCCGCAGCGCATCGCCGTCGAACGATGCCGCCACATCGGCCTTGTAGGCATTCATGGCCTTGCGCTGAACAAACAGACGCTTCACGCTATAAAGTGGGGCCAGCGTGTGATGGGCCGCCTCGAGCGCGCGTACCTGCGGCTCGATACCGAACAGGTGGGCGACAAAATCTTCGAGATGCGGCCCAAGGGCGATGAGCAATTCGGACTCCGCCTTGAGCGACAGCGCAGCGGCGTCCACACGCGCGATGCGCAAACGTTCGGCCAGTGCCGGCTCGGCCTCGCGCAGATGATCAAGGAACAACGCGTCGATGCGCGCCGCGCCTTCACCGGAGTAAAGGTCGTCGAAGGTGAGCCCGAAGGCGAGGGTCAGGGCGGGGGAATCGTCGAAGGGCATGGACATGAAGGCGGCCCGGGCAAGGGGCCGTTGCTGCTTGGCCGTTGGGCGATGCCGCCGTGGCAGCCCGTGATTTTACCGGTTGCGAAGCGCTCGCGTCAGGCGCATTGGTTCTATGGTCATAGCCGTAAGCCAGCCATCACCTCTCGCCGGAGGGCACCATGTTCCTTGCACCCGCGCGCTTGCACCCGCGCCCGCTTGCCACTATCTTCGGGTCAACCTTGGCCTTTGCCAAACGTTTGTTTCCGCGCCGGTCGAACCGATGGAGCGCGAGACCCATGGGAGAGTGAATGAAAAGCCTAGTCACGCAGTCAGTTGTCGCGGGATGCGCTTTGCTGCTCGGCTTGCTGGTTGCGCAAGGCAGCGATGCGCAGACGATCAAACTGGGAGAGCTCAACAGCTACAAGCAGTTTCCGGCTTTCCTCGAGCCCTATCGCAAGGGCATGGACCTCGCGATCGACGAGATCAACGCCGCTGGCGGCGTGCTGGGACGCCCTCTGGAAATCGTTTCGCGCGACGACAACGGCAACGCGGGCGATGCGGTGCGTGTCGCGGAGGAGCTCATCACGCGCGAAAAATCCGTTCTGCTGATGGGTACTTTCGCGTCGAACGTGGGGCTGGCGGTGGCCGATCTTGCCAAGCAGCGCAAGGTCCTTTTCCTCGCTGCCGAGCCGCTCACCGACAAGATCGTCTGGGAAAACGGCAATCGCTATACGTTTCGTCTGCGTGCCTCGACGTACATGCAGACGGCAATGCTCGTGCCCGAGGCCGTGCGGTTAAAAAAGAAACGCTGGGCGATCGTCTATCCGAATTACGAGTATGGGCAGGCCGCGACGGCAACGTTCAAGCAGCAACTTTCGGCGTCGCAATCCGGTGGCATCGAGTTCATCGAGCAGGCCGTCACGCTCGGGAAGATCGAAGCGGGCCCGGTAGTGCAGGCGCTGGTGGATGCCAAGCCCGATGCCATCTTCTCGTCGCTTTTCGGTCCCGACCTCGCGCGGTTCGTGCGCGAAGGCCAGTTGCGCGGCCTCTTCAAGGACCGGCCGGTACTGAACCTCCTCGGCGGCGAGCCGGAATATCTCGATCCGCTCAAGGATGAAGCGCCCGAAGGTTGGTACGTGACGGGCTATCCCTGGTACGCGATCGACACGCCCGCCCACAAGCGCTTCAGGGACGCCTATCAGGCTAAATACAAGGATTATCCGCGGCTTGGCTCGGTGGTCGGCTACAGCACGGTGCGCGCCGCGGCCGCTGCCTTGCAAAAGGCTGGGTCGACGGACACCGAAAGGCTTGTCGGCGCAATGAGCGGTCTCACGTTCGAATCGCCATTTGGGCGGATCATGTTCCGTGCGATCGATCATCAATCGACCATGGGAGCGTATGTCGGACGCACCGCGGTGCGCGACGGCAAGGGCGTGATGGTCGACTGGCATTACAACGACGGCAAGGACTTTCTTCCCACGGACGACCTGGTGCGCCGGTTGCGTCCGATGCGGTAGCCATAGCTCGACACGGCGCGCGCGTGCAGCGGCGGAGCTTGGGCGTCGCTATACGCGTGCTGAAGGCTGACCCACAATCAGTCTTGACCGGCTAGAATCGCGACCGTCCCGCCATTGCGGCGAGTTGATCACGGTCGCCTCTTGTCCACGCTTTCTGCCGGATCTCTTCTGGCGCAACTCCTGACCGGCCTGGCCGACGCGTCGTCGTTGTTTGTCGTGGCCGCCGGGCTCACGCTGATCTTCGGCGTCACCCGCATTGTCAACTTCGCGCACGGCTCTCTGTACATGCTGGGCGCCTATATCGCGTACAGCGCGACCCATGCGTTCCGCGGCGGCGTTGGCTTCTGGGGTGCCGTAGTGGTCGCAGCGCTCGCGACAGGCCTCTTCGGCGCAGCGATCGAGCGGTTGCTGCTGAAGCGCCTCTACGGCGCGCCGGAGTTGCTGCAACTCATGGCCACCTTTGGCGTGGTGCTCATTGTCCGCGACGCGACGCTCTCACTCTGGGGCGCCGAGGACCTGCTCGGACCGCGCGCGCCAGGCCTCAAGGGCGCCATCGAAGTGATGGGCCGTGCCATTCCCGCATACGACTTTTTTCTGCTGGCGCTCGGTCCAGTCGTGCTGCTCGCGCTGTGGCTCGTTCTGGCCCGCACCCGTTTTGGCATGCTGGTGCGCGCGGCGACGGAAAATCGAGTGGTCGCCGGTGCCCTCGGCGTCGACGAGCGCGCCCTCTTCACCGCTGTGTTTGCGCTGGGCGCAACACTCGCCGGCCTCGCGGGCGCCCTGCAACTCCCGCGAGAGCCCGCGAACCTGGGTATGGACCTTGGCATCATCGCCGAAGCCTTTGTCGTTACCGTGGTCGGCGGACTCGGGTCGATTCCCGGCGCATTCATCGCGGCACTCGTCATCGGCCTCACCAAAGCACTTTGTGTCGCATTAGGCACCGTAGCGATCGGCAGTTTCGAAATCGCTTTTCCCAAGCTCACGCTGGTCGCGGAGTTCGTGGTGATGGCGATCGTGCTGAGCGTGCGGCCGCAAGGGTTCCTCGGCGCGCCACCGGCGATGGCACCGACAACCGCGGTACCCGATCAACGGCGATTGATCGTACCTCCGGGGCAACGCGCGCTGCTGGGCGCCGCGATCGCGCTCTTGTTGGCAGCATTGTTGCCGCTGATTTCCGACGAATACACGCTGGTGCTTGCCACCGACGTGCTGGTCTTTGCACTCTTTGCCTCGAGCCTGCAATTTCTGATGGGCACGGGCGGCATGGCATCGTTCGGACACGCGGCGTATTTCGGGCTGGGCGCCTATGCGGCGGCGATTGCCGTCAAGGCGGGCTGGCCCATGCTCGGTGCGCTGGCCGCGTCACCGGTTATCGCGCTTGTTGGGGCGCTGGTGTTCGGCTGGTTCTGCGTGCGATTGTCGGGCGTGTATCTGGCCATGCTGACGTTGGCCTTTGCGCAGATCGTATGGTCGATCGTGTTCCAGTGGAACGATGTGACGGGTGGATCGAATGGCTTGGTGGGAGTGTGGCCGGCTGCAGCATTAGCCGCCAAGCCAGCGTACTACTGGTTTGCGCTCGGATGCGCCGGCTTGGCGCTCGTTGCGCTCGGCTGGCTCGGCCAGTCCGCGTTCGGCTATTCGCTGCGCGGCACGCGCGATTCACCGCTTCGCGCCGAAGCCATCGGCATCGATGTGCGGGCAACGCAATGGCGGGCGTTCGCGTTCGCCGGCGCGTTTGCCGGTTTCGCGGGGGGCCTCTACGCTTTTTCCAAAGGCAGCATTGCTCCGGAAACGCTCGCCCTCCCGCGCTCGGTGGATGCGCTGGTCATGGTGCTTCTTGGCGGGCTCAATGCCCTCGCCGGCCCATTGCTCGGCGCCGCCGCGTTCACATGGTTGCAGGACACGCTTGCCCGCGCCACTGAATATTGGCGCGCAGGCGTCGGCGTGGTCATCCTGGTGCTGGCAATCGCATTCCCGATGGGCATCGGCGGCGCCGTGCACCGGCTCCTGGCGACATGGCGGCGATAAGCGCGCCGGTCCTGCGCGTCACGCGTCTCGTCAAGGCTTTCGGCGGTGTCGATGCCGTCCGCGATGTCTCGTTCACCGTCGATGCCGGCGAGCTGGTGGCGTTGATCGGCCCCAACGGCGCCGGCAAGACAACCTGTTTCAATCTGCTTAACGGTCAGATGCGCCCCGACGCCGGCACCATCGAGCTCAGTGGCATGCGCATCGACGGTCTACCTGCGCGCGTCATCGCCCGGCGTGGCGTTGCACGCACATTTCAGGTGGCGGCCACTTTCGCATCCATGACCGTGCGTGAAAACGTTCAGGTGGCATTGCTTGCGCGTGCAGGGGCGCAAGGCAGCATCGCGTTGCGGGCTCCGGCGGCTTTCGGGGCCGAGGCCGATGCCTTGCTCGCGCGCGTGGGCATGATCAAGCTTGGCAACGAGGGTTGCGCCACCCTCGCCTATGGTGACGCCAAGCGCGTGGAGCTTGCCGTGGCAATCGCCGCAGCCCCGCGGCTATTGCTGATGGACGAACCCACCGCAGGCATGTCGCCACGCTCCCGCACCCGGCTGATGGAGGTTGCCGCGAGCCTCGCCAAAAAGGAGCGCATCGCCGCGCTCTTCACCGAGCACGACATGGACATGGTGTTCGGCTTCGCGGACCGAATCATCGTGCTCGATCGCGGACAAATCATCGCGGATGGCGCGCCAGCGGAAATCCGGGCAAACGCTCAAGTTCGCGCCGTTTATCTGGGAGAGGAGGAGCCACTTTCAACGGATGGAACAAATACTTCCAAAAAAATGTACTGAGCCTGTCGATCCTGCTGGCGGTCGTTCGACATCTAAGTGGAGTCCCTGTCTGCCGGTCGAGCCTGTCCTGGACCCTGTTCCGAACCGAAATCAAAGGAGATATTACGATGCGATTCATGGTGATAGTCAAGGCGACCAAGAACAGCGAGGCGAGCGTCATGCCGAGCGAGAAGCTCCTCGCCGATATGGGAAAGTTCAACGAAGAACTGGTGAAGGCCGGCGTATTGCTCGCGGCCGAGGGGCTCCACTCGAGCTCCAAGGGCGCGCGCGTCAAGTTCTCGGGCGGGAAGCGGACCGTGATCGATGGGCCCTTCGCCGAGACGAAGGAGCTGATCGCCGGCTATTGGCTGTGGCAAATGAAATCATTGGCGGAGGCGATCGAATGGGTCAAGCGGTGCCCGGATCCGATGCCTGGTGAAGAATCCGTGATCGAGATCCGCCAGGTCTTCGAAGCGGAGGACTTCGGTGCCGAGTTCACGCCGGAGCTACGGCAAGCTGAGGAGCGCATGCGCGCCCAGGTGGCGGCGAAGAAGTAGTCACGGCGCCCTTTAAGCGACATCTGCTGCAAGACTCCCGTCGTTCCCGCGCGATGCGCGACAACGCTATTTCATCAGCTCGCTGACGGTCGCGGCGTCAAGCTTGCCGGTGATGGCGAGCTTGTGGTCCTTCTGGAACGCGCGCAGCGCCGTTGCGGTCCGTCCACCCGGCGAGCCATCGGCCGGCCCTGGATTGTAGCCAAGCGTGGCGAGCTTGCGTTGTGCATCGGCCACCGACATCGTCGCCGATATCGGCGTGGGTGCGGTGGGTACTGCTACGGGGGCTTGCTTCTGCGCGCCATCCACCGTCAGCCGTCCACCCGTGCCCAGCCCCTGCCCGCCCATCGTCTGCGGCTTGTAGGTGCGAACCGCCTGCACGAGCTGGTTGTACGAATCGGTGAAGGCGGCGACGATGATCTTGCCCTGGGGCGTATTGGTGTACCCGCCCAACCCGCCGCCCCCTGAGCCGCCGAATATCGCGGCGCTCACGTTGAAGTCCATTTTCGACGCGCTGCCTTCGGCGGCGCCGACCTGCACCCCGGACCGGTTGTCGGTGAGGAGCAGCATGGTCGAAGCCTCGTTCTGCGAAAGGCCCCCCGCGAGCGCCCCAACCACGCCGAATCCGCGGCCCAGGCCGCCGAGCGCGCCTCCTATGCCCTGCGTACCCTTGGCGCTGAAGGTGATGGAAGGCGTCATGGCGTAATCGGCGGAAACCAACTGTCCCTTGCCGAAGTCGCTGCCCGACCGCAGCTCGCCGGACTGCTGCAGCGCGCGCTCCTGCTGTATGTTAGCCATGGCGCGGCCGCGTTCGACGACAATGAAGCAGTTCGACTGCTGGACGAGCAGCCGCAACACCGGCACGGTGGACGTAAGCTGATATTCACGCGTGAGGCGGATATACCAATCGGCCGCCTGGTCCTCGACCAGCGCCATGGTGCCGAAGGGCCGGTCGCACCGTTCGAGCTGCGAACTGGCATTGGTAGTCGCTGCGCCGCCCGCGGACCCCGTTGCCGTGGTCTTTGCATCTTGCGAGCCGACCCGCATGGCCGTAGGATCGTTCGCACAGCCGGCGATCAGCATGGCGGCGGAAAGCAACGTTAACGACGGTTGCAGTTTCATCACTCCTCCTTGTCAAGAACGACGCGCTGGCAGTGCGAGAATCGCACCGGAACTTCTCCGTCTCACGAGGCGAATCGCCGCGCATCGGCGGTCCCCTGTCTGCCGCCAAAGGGACCAGCCCTTAGCGAGAGCGCATAACAATGGCGTATTTTTGGCTCGCTCGCAAGCCACCACGCAGCCGCTGCGATTGGCCCAATCCGGCTGCGATGGCCCGGAGCTCATAACCCGCTCGGCCTCGGCTGGCGTTGCTGGTCAGCTTTTCTTCGCGACGTACTCCGAAAACATGCCGAGGCTCACCGCGCGCCAGGGCGAGTCGAATCCCGAGCGCGCGAGCGCCGCCAGCACTGCTTCCGGCGGAACGCAGGCATCGATCGTGTCCCAGTAGAAATCCATGAGGCGCCGCGCATCGGAATGCCGCCGCGCAACGCGCGCCATCGCCGGCACCGCGCGCGTCATGAATACGCGCAGCAGCGCAGCAACTGTACGGAGGCGCGGCCTGGAAATCTCGAGCACGCAGACGACGCCGCCGGGCTTCAGGACGCGACGGAATTCACCGAAGAGCAAGTCAAGATCACTCACGTGGCGCAATGCGAATCCCATGCTCACGAAATCGAACGCGGCGCCGCTCAACGGGAGCTTCTCGCCGCGGCCGCGCACGAACGTGATCGAAAGCCCGCGGTGCGCCTCGGCAAGCATGCCGGCGCTCGGATCAAGACCCACGACACTGCCCCCGGAACCCACGGTGGCAAGCGCTTCGCGCGCGACGAGGCCCGTGCCGGTGGCCACGTCGAGCACGCGCATGCCGGGGGCCAATCCGGCACGCCGCAATGCATGGCGCCTGTAGGACGAGCCGCTTCCGAGCGCCAGCAGGCGCTCGATGTGATCGTAGTCGCGCGCGCTGCCGTCGAAGAGGTCGTTGACGAAATGCCGCCGGCCCCGCTCGTCCGCGTAATAACCTGGTAATGCCTTGATGGGAGCCCGCGAGGAAAGTCGCGGGACGTGATCTGTATCAAGCACGCGGTGGCTGCGATCGCGGTGAAAGGAGGCCAGATTCTACAGTACAATGTTTGCGCCGCCTCAAGGGAGAATTGAGTGCAACGGGAGTGCGATGTCGTTGTCATCGGAGGCGGTCCCGCGGGCTCTACCGCGGCGACTCTCCTCGCCGAGCGCGGCCACAAGGTGGTGCTGCTGGAAAAAGAATCCCATCCACGCTTCCACATCGGCGAATCACTGCTTCCGGCGAACATGCCGCTGTTCGAAAGGCTCGGCGTTGCCGACGAAATCAACGCCATCGGCATGAACAAGTGGGGCGCGACCTTCGTCTCGCCGTGGCATGACCATACCGCCGGCTTTCGCTTCGCCGACGCCACCGACCCCTCGATGCCGATGGCCTACCAGGTGCGACGGTCGGAGTTTGACGAGATCCTTTTCCGGCGCGCCGCCGCGGCCGGCGCCGAAGCCTACGAGAACGCGCGCGTCCGGGAATTCGATCTCGGCGATGCCCACACGCCCCCGAGCGTCAAGGCGACCAGCGCCGACGGCACCGTGCGCGAATGGCGCGCGAAGTTCATCGTCGACGCGACCGGCCGCGACACGCTCATCGCCAACCGCCTCAAGATCAAGCGCCGCAATCCCGACCACAACAGCGCCGCAATGTACGGACATTTCCGCAACGCGCGGCGCGATTGCGGCGAGCTCGAGGGCAATATCATCATTTTCTGGTTCGACCACGGATGGTTCTGGTTCATCCCCCTCAAGGACGGAATCACCAGCGTGGGCGCGGTCGTCTGGCCCTACTACATGAAGCACCGTGACAGGCCGCTGCGTGAATTCTTCCTCGCCACTATCGCGATGTGCCCGGGTCTGCAGGAGCGCCTCGCCGAGGCCGACATGGTGGCCGAGCCCGAGGCCACCGGAAACTACTCCTACCGATGCGACAGTTGCCAGGGCGAGAACTACGTGATGCTGGGGGATGCGTACACCTTCATCGACCCGGTATTCTCGTCGGGCGTGATGCTGGCCATGAATAGCGCCTTTGCGGGGACCGATGTGATCCACGCCAAGCTGGCCAACCAGCGGGCCGCCGAAGCCAGTGCGCGGGAGCGCTTCAACTTCGTGATGCGCGAAGGACCGAAGCAGTTCTCCTGGTTCATCTACCGCGTGACCAATCCCACGCTGCGCGAGCTCTTCATGGCCCCGAGCGACAAGTGGGACATGCAGAAGGCGCTCCTCTCGGTGCTGGCGGGCGACGTGTTCGGAAGGACGCCGATCCAGCGCGGGTTGCGCATGTTCCGCCTCGTCTACTACGTCTCCTCGATCTTCAACATGCGCCGTACGTTCAAGGCGTGGCGCCGCCGGGCTTTCAGCATTCGGGACGATTCGAAAGATGCACCTCTCCCGCGGATGACAGGATGAGGGTCGCGCGCATCGCACCGGCATTCATCGCCATCGCGCTCGGATGTCTACCCACCGCCGCGAGTAGCGAGCCGCCGTCCCTCGCCAGCGCGACCGAGCCGCTGTGGGAGGCGGGCATCGGCGTGGCGGGACTCTACTTTCCGCACTATCGCGGCTCGGACCAATCGCGCGGCTATGCGTTGCCGGCGCCGTACTTCGTGTACCGCGGCGAGATCTTCAAGGCGGATCGTCAGGGCCTGCGCGGCATTTTCTTCAGCAATGAGCGCTTCGATCTGAACCTGAGTGTCGGGGCGTCGCTGCCGGTCTACAGTAACGACAATCGCGCGCGCGAGGGAATGACCGACCTCAGGCCCTCGGTGGAGCTGGGGCCCTCGCTCGACGTCACGATGTGGCGCTCCACCGATCTTCGCACCAAGCTTGACGTGCGGCTGCCGGTGCGCGCCGCTGTGACCGTCGAATCCCATCCGCGATTCATCGGCGGGCAGTTCTTTCCGCACCTGAATCTCGACCTACACGATCCCGCCGGCCTCGCAGGCTGGAATCTCGGCTTGCTGGCGGGGCCGGTGTTTGCGGACGCACGCTACAACCGCTATTTCTACGAGGTGCTTCCCGCCTACGCCACGACGTCGCGCCCGGCTTATGTCGCGCCAAGCGGTGGTTTCGCGGGGACGCAGTTCCTCGTGGCGCTCTCGAAGCGGTTTTCAAAGTTCTGGGTGGGCGGCTTCACTCGCTACGACTCGTTGCGTGGCGCGAGCTTCGAGGAGAGCCCGCTCGTCACCTCGAAGCGGTATTTCGCGGCGGGCATCGGTGTCTCGTGGATCCTTGGCGAATCGACGCAAAGGGTGCCCGCGATCGACCTGGGAGGCCGGCGACAATGATGTACTTGCGCTGGGTCGCGAAGAGCGTTTGTTCGTACGCGCTGCTCGTTCTGGGCGTGGTCTTCCTCGTACTCGAATGCGTGGTGTGGGGCGCGATCTCGGTAGTGCTTTTCCAGATCCTCCCGGCGAGCGTTGGACGACGCATCGGGCGGCTCGCCGCGATGCATTTTTTCCGGCTTTTCCTCGCCACCCTCGAGATGGCGGGTGCGTGGCGGCTTGACTTAAGCGCGCTCGACCGGCTGGTGCATGACGGAGCGCTGATCATCGCGCCCAACCACCCCGGCCTCCTCGACGCGGTGCTGGTGGTCTCGCGACTGCCGAACGCGGTGTGTGTGATGAAGGCGGGCCTGCTCAACAATTTCCTGCTCGGCCCCGCGGGGCGGCTCGCGCGCTACGTGCGCAACGACACGCTGTTGCGGCTCGTCTCGACTGCCGGCAACGAGTTGCGCCTCGGCGGCCAGCTGCTGCTCTTCCCCGAGGGCACGCGCACCGTGGGTGGCGCCGTCGGTCCCTTCACGGAAGCGGTTGGCGCGCTCTCGCGACGCAGCGGCGTTCCGGTGCAGACCGTGATCATCGAGACCGACTCGCAGTTCCTCGGGAAGGGCTGGCGCAACCTTACACGCCCTGAATTTCCGCTGCATTTCCGCATGCACTTGGGACGGCGCTTCGACCCGCCGAACGACGTGCACGCCTTCACCCAGGAGCTGGAACGCTACTTCCACCGCGAGCTGTCGGGCCGTGCCACCGCGGTCGCGCTGTCCGGTCCCGTCAGCACGCAGCCGGTCGAGAACGCCCCGCATCTTCGTGGTTGAGCGTTCGCGGACGCATCTCGTCCTCATCCCGAGCTTCAACCCGGGCGCCAAGGTCTACGAGACCGTGCGCGAGGCGCGGCGCTTCTGGGCGCCCGTGTGGGTAGTGGTCGATGGCAGCAACGATGGCACGCTGGAAGGATTGCGCAAGCTCGCCCAGGACGACGAAGACCTGCGCATCGTCGTGCAGCCGCGCAACATGGGGAAGGGCAACGCGGTTTTGAAGGGCATCACCCTCGCGGCCGAGCAGGGCTTCACGCACGCGCTCACGATGGATTCGGACGGCCAGCACCCCGCGGGGAGTATCCCGAAATTCATGGACGCGTCCGTCGAGTGTCCCGGCGCGGTGGTCCTCGGCGTACCGGTCTTCGATGCCAGTGCTCCGGCATTGCGGGTAAAAGGACGCAAGGTCTCCAACTGGTGGGCGAACCTCGAGACTGTGGGGCTTGGTCTTGGAGATTCCCTCTATGGCTTTCGCGTCTATCCGATCGCCGACCTCGCGGCGATCATGAACCGGCAGGTGTGGATGCGGCGCTTCGACTTCGATCCCGAAGCGGCCGTGCGCCTCATCTGGCGCGGTGTGCGGCCCATCAACATTCCCGCGCCGGTGAAATACCTCACGCCTGAGGAGGGCGGGGTCTCGCACTTCAATTACTACCGCGACAACGTGCTCCTCACCTGGATGCATATGCGCTTGTTTGCCGGCTTTCTGATCCGGCTCCCGATGCTGCTCGCACGCAAGCATTCAAGGTGACGGTTCTCGCTTTTGAGGCAGGGTCGGGGGAGCCCGTCTCACGGCGAGCGAGTCGCCGCCCGTTGGGCGCTCAAGCCATCCCTCCGTTGATGGGCACGACCTGCCCCGTGATGTAACCCGCGCCGTCCGACACCAGGAAGGCCACGAGGTCGGCAACTTCCTCGGGGCGCCCGGCGCGCTTGAGCGGCACCAAACGCTCGATCATCGCCGGGTCGAACGCGCCCTCGCTCATGACCGTCGCGATGATTCCTGGGGCCACTGCATTCACAGTCACGCCGCGACTGCCCAATTCCAGCGCCAGTGATCGGGTCGCGGCATCCAGCGCCCCCTTTGCCGCCGCGTAATTGGTCTGCCCGCGGTTGCCGGTCTGCGCCGCGATCGACGTGATCGTCACGATGCGTCCCCAGCGCGTGCGAATCATCGGCAGCACGAGGGGCCGGGTCACGTTGTAGAAGCCGTGGAGTGACACATCGATCACGCGCGTCCACTGGTCGCGGCGCATGCCGGGAAACGGCGCATCGTCGTGGATGCCGGCATTGTTCACGAGCACCTGGACAGGCGCGTCTTCGAGGAGCTCCTCGAGCGCGGCTTCGGTCTGACCTCCGTCGGTCACATCGAACGCCACGGCTTTTGCGCTGCCGCCGGCGGCAGTGAGCTCGGCTGCCAACGCACGCGCGACATCAAGGTTCCGGTTGGCGTGCACGATCACCTCGAAATTCCGCGACGAAAGCGCGCGACAGATCGCGGCGCCGATCCCGCCGCTTCCGCCGGTGACGAGCGCGCGCCGCATCACGCGGGGTGCGAAAAACGCGACGCGTCGAGCGCTATGGCGACGCGACCCACGAGCAGGTTGCGGCCCGCGGAGCTCACGCAGAAGTCGTAGAGCACACCCGAGCTTCCGCTGGCGAGTTGTTCGACCGCGATCTCCAGTACGCCGGGAACATCGTCAAGCCGGGAAGCGTGAAACGTCACCGAACGCACGCTTGCGAGAAAGCCCGCACCGGCGGTTTCATTCTCGGCGTGGAGGGCCCCGTGAGCCGCCACCGCCTGCGCGGCGTACTCGATGCCGCAGGCGATTGAAAGCTCCCCCGCGCGGCGCAGCGGATTGTCCGGCGCGCGGTGGCTGACGGCGCGGGCATGCAGCGTGGTGCGATCCCACGAGACGATCTCTTCAAGCAGGTTCATCGTGCCGCGATGGGGCAGACGCGAGGTGAGCCAGTCGCGGCCAATCGCTACCGCGGTCATGCCATTGTTCCAACGCGCAAGCTAAGCCCATCGAGGTAATCGATCACGGCATGCCCGGACGATTTGCGTGCGAGAAGGGTCAGCAACGGCAGCGAGCGCGCCGCGGGAATTTCGCCGCGCATGCGTTCGAGCGCGGCATCCTCCAGCACCTCGCCGCGCTCGTGACAGAATTCCAGCGTGAGCCGCGGTGCAGCTTTCGAGTCCGAAGCCGAAGCGAGGAGGAGCGCCACTGCGAACGAATCGGCGATCGCACGCGCGGTATGCAGGGGCTCTGGGTACGGTGCGTCGTAGGCGATGACGAGCACGGGTTGCGCGGGTTCGACGACGAGGCGCGTCATTGCCTCGAGCAGCCCCGCGCCGAAGCTCGCATCGAACGCGCCGAGGCAATCCGCGGGACGCATGGCGCCCGTCGCGATGCCCCAATATCCCGCGGGTGCGTTGTGCACCGAATTGTGGAAGCGCGTGGGCGAAATCGCGCGGTCGTTGGAAGCAAGCGTCTCGCAGATCCAGTGGCAGTTCTCGCCATCGCCGCTCGAGGACGCGAAGATTGTGACGAGATCGCGCGGCGAGCGGCCGGCGGCGCTCGCGGCTTCGAGCCCTGCGGCGAGTGACACGTTGACGCTCTTGCCCGCCCTGCGCCTTTCCGTGGCGGGCAACGCATCGGGCGCGGGAACGACAGTAGGGCGCGGGACATAGGTGGACTGTGCGGCGAGCAGCAGGCGCCCTTCCCGCCAGTTGGCGAGACCCGGTCCGACGAGCCCGATGCCTTCGATGCGCGCCTCGAGTCTCATTGGTGAACCGCCACGCTTGCGGCGGACGCCGCTGCGCTGCCCCCCGAGGGGGCGCCATTCGCGCCTTGGGACGGCCCGGCGGCGCTCATAGGACCCCCCACGCTTGCGGCGGACGCCGCTGCGCTGCCCCCCGAGGGGGCGCCATTCGCGCCTTGGGACGGCCCGGCGGCGCTCATGCCG
>JANXZT010000485.1 GCA_025355395.1 Betaproteobacteria bacterium | reverse complement strand
GGGCAAGCCGCGCATGCGCAGGCCAAAGCCGACGTTGCGCGTCACGGTCATGTGGGGGAAAAGCGCGTAATTCTGAAAGACCATGCCGAAACCGCGCCGTTCCGGAGGCAGGGTATCGAGGCGCGTCTGGTCGAGCCAGATGCTGCCGCTCGACAGCGGCAGGAGTCCGGCAATGCAGTTCAATGCCGTCGACTTGCCGCAACCCGAGGGGCCCAGGAGTGCGATGAATTCGCCGCGCTCGATGGTGATCGTAAGGTCGTTCAGCGCCGCAAAGGCAGCGCCGCCCACCCCGGCAAAGCGTCGGGTCACGGCGTCGAGCCGAAGCTCGGAAAAATCCTGTTTCATCGGTATTGCCGAAATGAGTGGCCGTCACTGCAAAAAAATGTCGTTCCCGATTCGAAGCGCCTGCCCCCGAGGGGATAGTAGGAGGCGGGAAGCCAGGGTCTTTCGGCACGCATCATTCCGCCTGCACGTCGCGAACGCCGGAATCCATTCACCGTAGACATCACCACTCCGTCATTCCTGCGCACGCGGGAATCCATTCACCGTAGACATCACTACTCCGTCATTCCCGAGCACGCCGGAATCCATTCACCGTAGACATCACTACTCCGTCATTCCCGCGCACGCCGGAATCCATTCACCGTAGACATCACCACTCCGTCATTGCCGCGCACGCGGGAATCTATTCACCGTAGACATCACCACTCCGTCATCCCCGCGAACGCGGGAATCTGTTCACCGTAGACATCACCACTCCGTCATTCCCGCGTACGCGGGAATCCATTTTTTAAAGATACAAATGGTTCGATTCCAAGGTTCCAAATGGACCCCCGCGTACGCGGGGGTGACGGTTTGGAGCCCTCGCGTCCGCCCCGTCTGCGCGGGGATGTTGTACGAAAAATGGATCCCCGCCTGCGCGGGGTTGACGCATCGGTTTCCGATCGCTGCGACGCTTCGCGTCTTTCTCCCGGACCGATGCGTCACTTGGTTTTTTGCGCGCCGACCTGTTGGTCCCAGATGCGAAATGCGTCGACTTGCGCCTTGGGCTCAAGCGATTGGGTATGTGGGAACTGCGCGAGCCAGCCCTCGTATTCGGGACGGCCGAACTCCTTGATCGCGTCCTGGCTTTCCTTCGGCGCCATCGCAAGGGTGACACCCTTCACGGCCGGACCCGGGTAGAAGTAGCCCTTGTCATACGTGTAGGCCTGCGCTTGCGGCGTCAGCAAATACGCCATCAGGTCCAGCACCACCGCCACCTTTTCCGGCGGCACGCCCTTCGGAATCGCCATGTAATGGGCGTCGTTCACCCACGTCATTCCCTTGAACGGCGCGACCTGGTAGTTTTTGGGCACGATGCCGAGGACGCGCGGGTTGATGTCCCAACCGGTCATCGTAATGGTCATGTCGCGCGAGCCTTCGCCCAGCTCCTTCATTACCGCACCCGTGCCGGTCGGGTAATACTCGATGCAGCTGTTGAGGTCCTTGAGATAGGCCCAGGTTTTTTCCCAGCCATTGACCGGATCCTTCGGATTCTTGTCACCCAGGATGTATGGCAGCCCCATGATGAACGTACGGCCCGGACCGCTATTCGCCGGCCGGGCGTAGATCAGGCGATTGGGATTGGCCTTGCACCATGCCAGAAGCTCAGCCGGCGTGGTCGGCACCTGCTTTACTTTGTCCGGATTGAACTCCAGCAGCGGACCGGCCGGCATGAATGTGACCGCGATGCCGTAATTGCCCGCAAGCTTTTGCATTTCCGCGGCTGCCGGCTGGTAGTTCGCCATCAGGTTTGGAAACTTGCCGGCGTTGGCGGGCAGCACTTCCATTAGGACGCTCTGCTCGATGCCCGCGGCCAGAAAGTCCGTGCCCGTCAGCACCAGATCGATGTCACTGCGGCCCCCGCCTTGCATGGCCTTCAGCTTGCCTGGTAATTCCGGCGCCGGAGCCTTGGTGAAGTTGAACTTGGAGACGACATTGGCGTGGCTTTTCTGATACGCCTCGATGGCATCCTGCGTCAGCGCCAGATTGCCGGCGACATCCACGATATTGATCGTGACCGGGCTCTTGGGCATGGCTGGCGACTGAGCTGGCGCAGCCGTCGACATCAATGCGGCAGCGGTAATCGCCGCAGCCGTCGCACGCAGAACCAGGCGGCGGCCGGGTTTGGGATCGGACTTCACTTGCATGGCATTTCCTCCTTCGGATTGACAACACGCGCCGGGCCCGGCGGGTCGGTGGTCATGGCTGCGATTGATTCGACGATGCGGCCATTGCTGCAATGATCAAGCGACGCGCCGATGGGGCGAGCGCCGGGTGCGGGCAGCGACGCCCGCTAATCGTTTGGGGCTCGCCGCCGGACCCGTGCCGGCATCGATGCGGCGTTGAAACTCGCGCGCCACTCGCGATAGATGACGGCGCATCGCAGCGCGCGCCGCATCGGCGTCCTGCCTCTCGATCGCGGTGACCACGGCTTCGTGATCGAGCAACGTTTTGGCACCAAGCTCCGGGGTATGGAAATGCTCCTCGGTGCGTTTCCACAGGTCGCCCCGACGCTGGTCCCACAAGCTCGAAACCACCCAGGTCAGCGCGCCGTTGCCGGTCATGGCGGCAACGCGCTCGTGAAATTCGCGGTCAGCCGCATCGCGCTCGCTGAAATCATCGACGTGCGCGCGCATTCGGTCGATCGTACCGCGTAAACCACGCAGATCGGCCTTGCGACGGTTGCGCGCCGCGAGTGCCGCAACCTCGCCTTCGATCAGGGCCCGCGCCGACAGAAGCTCGAACGGACCGAGACCGATATCGTGCGCGGCGCGGGCGACGCTCTGCCCGCCACGCGCAGCGCCTCCGCCGCGCACGAAGATGCCGGTGCCCACCCGCACTTCGACCAAGCCCGCAATTTCCAGGGAGACAATGGCTTCGCGCACCGACGTGCGGGACACCCCAAGCAGGGTGGCAAGCTCGCGCTCCGCCGGCAACTTGCCGCCCGCGCGGAATTCGCCCTGCTCGATCAAGGTCTCGATCTGTCCGGCAATTTGCCGGTACAGCCGCAGCGGCTCGACAGCCTGCAATGGCACGTGGGGGACTCCTCCTTCGATTGGCCGGGTGGCGCAACCGGGCGCCCAGCCGCTCGAGGGGCCGGGTCGCATGGGAGCGGACTCTACCCGCGGGAGTACTTTCGGTCAAGTGGCCCGACCACCGGACCACTCTGTCCCTCTCGGCC
>JANXZT010000429.1 GCA_025355395.1 Betaproteobacteria bacterium | reverse complement strand
CGGCTGCGATCGGCGGGATCGATGCGCTCGTCTTCACCGGCGGCATCGGGGAGCACGCGCCGTACATCCGCGAGCGAGTCCTGCACAACGCGCAATGGCTCGGCTTTGTCTGCGACGATCACGCGAATGCCAGCGCGGGTCCGCGGATTTCGCCCGCCGGTCAACGGCCATCGGCATGGGTGATCGCAACCGACGAGGAGCTGGTGATTGCGCGCCACACGCTGGAGCTCTTGCGGCGGTGACGGCAGCCACTGCCGAGCATGAGCATCCTGTGCTGCTGCGGTAGAATGCGGCGCCCCGATCCCGCGCCGATGTCGAACCAGGCTTCTTCCTACGATCTGCTCATTGTCGGCGCCGGCATCAACGGCGCGGGCATTGCACGCGATGCGGTCGGCCGGGGTCTCAAGGTGCTGCTGGTCGAGCAAGGCGACATCGCGTCGGCGACGTCCTCGTGGAGCACCAAGCTCATCCACGGCGGGTTACGCTATCTCGAGCATTGCGAATTCAGGCTGGTGCGCGAGTCGCTCGCCGAGCGTGAAGTATTGTTGCGCTCGGCGCCGCACCTCGTGCAGCCGCTGTCATTCGTCCTGCCGCACGAACCACACCTCCGGCCGGCATGGATGATTCACGCCGGGTTGTTCCTGTACGATCATCTGGGTCGCCGCGAACGATTGCCAAGCTCGTTCGGTGTCGATCTTTCACGCACCGATTGGGGCGCCGGGCTCAAGCAGCGCTTCGTCCGCGGGTTTGTTTACTTCGACGCCCGAGTCGATGACGCACGGCTGGTTGTCGCCAATGTCCTCGCGGCGCATGACGGCGGCGCGCATGTCCGGGTGCGTACGCGGCTCGACTCCGCGCAGCGTCAAGGCGACGGATGGTTGGCCGCGTTGACCGGCTCCACCGGCCAGGTCGAGCAGGTGACGGCGCGGGCGATCGTGAATGCATCCGGGCCGTGGGTGAAGCGGGTCCGTGATGCGATCACCGCCGCACCGGCCAGTGACAAGGTCCGCCATGTGAAGGGCAGTCACATCGTGGTCCCGCGCGTGCATGCGGAAGAGCACGCGTACATCCTGCAGAACGCGGACAAGCGCATTGTGTTCGTCATCCCGTACGAGGAGCGTTATTCGCTCATCGGCACCACTGACATTGCGGTGGACGATTACGAGCATCCACAGATTTCTGACGACGAAGTCAGTTATCTTCTGGCGCTGGCGAACTCGTACCTCGCGCGGCCCCTCGCGCGCGCCGACATCGTCTGGACCTACAGTGGCGTGCGACCGCTCTACGATGACGGTGCGTCGGACCCATCCGCCGTGACCCGCGACTACGTCTTCAAGGTGGACACCCAAGCCGATGGCCGCCGCGGCGCTCCGGTGCTTTCGGTATTCGGCGGCAAACTGACGACCTACCGCAAGCTGGCCGAGCACGCATTGAAAGAGCTGCGTCCATTCTTCCCGGACATGAAACCCGCATGGACCGAACGCGCGACGCTGCCCGGCGGCGAGTTGCCCGGCGCCGACTTGGGCGCATGGCGCACCGAGCTCGTGCGGCGCTTTCCGCAACTGCCGTCGGACATTGTGCGCGGCCTTGCGCGCCGCCATGGCAGCCGTGCCGTCGAAGTCCTCGCCGATGTAAAAAAGGCGTCCGACCTGGGCAAGCGATTTGGCGAGGGACTGACCGCGTGCGAGATCGATTACCTCATTCGCGAGGAATGGGCTCGCACCGGCGAGGACGTCCTGTGGCGCCGGACCAAGACGGGGCTGGGGATGACGCCGGAGCAACGCACCGCCGTCACTTCATATGTCGCGCGCACGTTGGCGCAGGGTAGTTTCGCGTGAGCGATTCGCTGGCGCCGCTCACCACCATGCCTGCGGCGCAGCGGCAAGCCGTACGGGGAGTGTTCACCGACATCGACGACACCCTCACCACCCACGGCAAGCTCACGGCCGAGGCGTACGCCGCGTTGGAGCGCTTGCACGCCGCGGGGCTCCTTGTTATCCCCATTACCGGACGCCCCGCCGGATGGTGCGATCACATCGCCCGCATGTGGCCAGTGGATGCGGTGATCGGCGAGAACGGCGCGCTGGCGATGCGCTTCGACGAGCGCGAAAAGAAGCTCGTACGCCGCTTCGCCGTCGGCGATGCGCAGCGCGGCGCGCAGTCGACACAACTCTACGACATCGGGCACCGGATACTGCGCATGGTCCCCGGCACCGCGTTCGCCTCCGATCAGCGTTATCGCGAGACCGATATCGCCATCGACTTTTGTGAGGACGTGGCGCCACTGCCGCGACATGCCGTCGAGCGCATCGTGTCGCTGATGGAAGCCGAAGGCATGACCGCCAAGGTGAGCTCCATCCATGTCAACGGCTGGTTCGGCCGCTACGACAAGCTGGCGATGGCAAGGACCTTGCTCGACGAGGACTTCGGCATCGACCTCGATGCGGAACGCGGGCGTTTCGTGTTTGTCGGCGACTCGCCCAACGATGCACCCATGTTCTCCTTTTTTCCGCTGGCGGTGGGGGTGGCCAACGTGCGGGCGTTCGCCGATCGCATTCCGGCGATGCCGGCTTTTGTGACCGAAAGTGAAAGCGGCGCGGGCTTTGTCGAGGTCGTGCGCTTCCTGCTCGAAGGAACTTGAGCAGTGCCGAGCCGTTCCAACACGGGGCATTTCCACGCCTGAAAGGAAACTGAGGGGGACCGCATGGAAGCTCGCCGGGAACGGATCCTGATCGTCACCACGTCGCATGGCAGGCTCGGCACTACCGGCGCCCGAACCGGGGTATGGCTGGAGGAGCTTGCGGCACCCTACTGGCTCTTTCGCGACGCCGGTTTCGACGTCGATATCGCGTCGATGGCCGGGGGTGAAATTCCGGTCGATCCACGCAGCATGAATCCCGCCGAGCGTCCCGCATCGGTGCAGCGCTTTCAGGACGATGCCGGAGCGATGGCGGCGTTGCGATCCAGTCCCGCCTTGAGCGGGATCAGCAGCGACGCCTACGCCGCGATTTTCCTGCCCGGGGGACACGGCGCAATGTGGGATCTGCCCGCGGACGAGCACCTCTCGCGCGCAGTAGCGGCAGCCTACGACGAAGGACGCATCGTCGCCGCGGTGTGCCATGGGCCGGCGGGCCTCGTCGGTGCGGTGCGGGCGGACGGCAAGGCGCTGGTGGGTGCGCGCCGTGTCACCGGCTTTACCAATGCCGAGGAAGCGCAGGCCGGCCTGACCGACACCGTGCCGTTCTTGCTCGAGTCGCGGTTGCGCGAGTTGGGCGGCATCTTCGAGTGCGCGGCGCCGTTCCATCCCTTCGTCGTGCGTGACGGCAATCTCCTCACCGGGCAGAACCCACAATCATCGGTGGCCCTGGCGGAGGCGGTTATTGCCGCATTGCATGAGTTGCGCGCGGTGGACCCGGCGGTGGCGGCGCGCGAGGCGGGGATCAGCACCCAGCAGGCTGCGCAGCGATAGGATCCACGGGCTATCGCGGCGGCTGAGGCTTTGCACGCCCCCGCACCAGGGCGTCGCGGCCGGCGTAGCGGGCGTTCCCACCAAGCGCCTCTTCGATCCGCAGCCCCTCGTTCCATTTCGCCATGCGTTCCGACCGCGCGAACGCGCCGACCTTGAGCTGCCCTGCATTCCATCCCACCGCCAGATGCACGATGGAGGTGTCCTCGCTTTCGCCCGAGCGCGCCGACACGATGGTGCCGAAGCCCGCGCACTGCCCGGCGCGTAATGCGGCAAGGGTTTCGGTGACGGTGCCGGCCTGATTGGGCTTGATCAGGACCGCGTTGCAGGCGTGATCGACGGCGGCCTGTTCCACGCGACTCGCGCTGGTGGTGAGGTAGTCGTCGCCGATCACCTGAATACCATCGCCGACCGCGCGCATGAACGCCCGCCACGCCTCAGGATCATCCTCGCCAAACGGATCCTCGATCGAGGCGATGGGGTATCGGTCCATCCAGCCGAGCAGCATTTCCGACAGGGCATCGGCATCGAGATCGCGGGAGTCGAGTGCCAGCCGGTAACGGCCGGCCCTGCCGAATTCCGACGCGGCGATATCGAGCGACAGGGCGATCTCTTCTCTCGGACGGTAACCCGCCTGCTCGATGGCCTCGACGAGGGTCGAAAGCGCTTCCTCGTTGTTGTCGAACGCGGGCCACCACCCGCCTTCGTCGGCCACCCCGGCCAGACGTCCACGCGTTTGCAGCAAGGTGCCCGCTGCGCGATAGACCTCGGCCGTCATTTCGAGCGCTTGCGCAAAGGTCGCTGCACCGACGGGCAGCACCATGAAATCCTGAACATCCACGCGACGTCCCGCATGGGCGCCGCCGCCGAAGATCTGGATTTCCGGAAGCGGGAGCGAAACCGGCCCGTCGCCCGCGAGATAGCGCCACAGCGGCACCGCTTCGGCGCGAGCCGCGGCGTGGGCCACGGCCAGCGACACGGCGACGATCGCGTTGCCGCCAAGGCGCGATTTCTGCGGGGTGCCATCCGCCGCGATGAGGGCGGCATCGACCGCCGCCTGATCCCGGGCATCGAAGGCCGTGATCGATTGCGCAATCACCCCGTTTACATGGCTTACCGCGCGCTGCACGTCGAGGCCGCCGAACGCCGGCCCGCCATCGCGCAAATCGACCGCCTCGCGCGATCCACGGGAGGCACCGGCCGGCGCAATGGCGCTCCCGCACGCACCGCCTGCCAGGCGTACCTCGGCTTCTACGGTGGGGCGCCCGCGGGAATCCCAGACCCTGCGCCCGCGCACACCCGTGATGCGACTGTCACTCACCGGGTGCGCCTTGCGCCCACGCCTGCGCCAGCGGGCGGAGCTTGATGCCGGGTCGAAGCAGCCATTGCCGGGCGAAGCGCCGTATCTCGTCCTTGCCAGCGTCAATGTTGAGATATTCGGCCGGCGATTTGCCGTCCACGCGGGCGAGCATAAGCGCCGGAAGCAGCGCGGCGCAACGCACCTCGAGCACCTCCGGGTTTTCCCAGCACACATGCGCGTCATAGGCATTGGCGAGCGCCAGAAACACCTCCAGATAATGATGGCGCGAGGCCGGCGCCCACGCACCTTTGAGCAAGAGATGATTGAGGACGAAGGCAAGGTCGAAAGCCGGGTCTCCGTACCAGGCACATTCGGCATCGAGAATGACCGGTCCGTTCGGGCCGATCAGGATGTTCTTGGGGCTAAAGTCGCCATGCACCAGCACCCGCTTGTTGGCCTGAGTCGTGGCGACCAGGGCCGCCATGCGCTCGGCAAACTCGGGTTGCGCACGACCGGTGGCGACGAGGTAGGGTTCGAGCCGAATGGCGTAGAAAATGTCGTCCGTCGGAAACCGGCTGGCCATGTCGGTTCGGTCTGCGGTGGCGGCGTGGATGCGTCCGAGCAGATCGCCCACTGCCGCACCGACGCGTGCGTCGATGTGTCCGGTCATGAGGAGCGTCTTCCAGACCGGATACTCTTCGGGCGGCAGATACGCCATGGCGAAGGCGCCGCCGACGCGATCCTCGCCAAGGATGGCGGGCACCGCGCTGGGCGCTATGGTGGACGCCACGCGCATCCACTCGACCTCCCACCGATTGCGCTCGACCGGTGCGCGCCATTCGGCCACGACCTTGAGCTGCGGCAGCGCCCGCTTGACGCAAAAGTTGGCGGCGCCGCTCTGGACGAGGTAGATATCGGAAGACACGCCCCCGGCCAGCGGCGTCAGGACCATCGGTGAGTCGGCACGCGCGAGGCCCATGCGGTTCAAGCTGGTTTCGATAGCGGCGCGAGCGTCGGTGCCCGCGGTGAGTGCAGCATCATCGGGTGTAGTCACGCGTCAACATCCCTGCGTGTGCTTACGCCACAAAACCCGCGCCCGAGAGCTCATCGAGCAACGCGTTGTAATCCGCGGCACCCCGGCCGTCGGGGGCGTGGCGAAAGATATCGAGCTCGAACGCCGGGCTCTCCGCGAGATGCACGTTCTCCCGGATGCGGGTGGTGCAGATCTCATCCGCCCGCAGCGCCTTCGCCATGCCCTCGACGACCTCGGCACTCATGGTCTTGCGGGCGTCGTAGCGCGTCAGCAGATATCGCCGCGGGAGCCGCCGCCTGAACACCGGCTCCATCGCCTTCAACGCGCGCTCGAGCTCCAGCGCGCCACGCAGCGCCAGATAATCGGAGGACACCGGGATGACCAGCACATCGCAGGCGAATACCGCATTGAGCGAAAGCACGGTGAGCAGCGGATTGCAATCGATCACCACCGGACCGGTAGTCGTCCCCGGTTGTTGCAGCGCTTGCCGCAGCCGCGTCACCTCGTCCATCCCCTTGCCAAGCGTCGCATCGAGCTTGGCCAGATCGAGATGCGCGGGACATAGCACCACGCCACTGCGGGTGATCTGGGCGACATCGGCCAGCGGCGCACCGCGCGCGAAAAAAGCGTACACCGAGTCATCGGCACGACGGGGACGGGCGCCGAAGACGTGCGACAGATGCGCCTGCGGATCGAGGTCGATGCCCCACGGACGTTGTCCGCGCCGGGCGATCGCCGCGAGCAGGTTGAGGACCGTCGTCGTCTTGCCGACGCCGCCTTTTTGATTGAACACAGCGATGATGGTCATGCCGCCGAGCATACCGCAGCGCTCCGCGTCGGCGAGGGCAGCATTCAACCTGTGCCGTCATCCTCGCGAAAAGCGACAGCGCTGCACCGTCATCCCTGCGACCGTGACAGCGCTTCACTGCCATCCCTGCGAAGGTGACGGCACTCCACCGTCATCCGTGCGAAGGTGACGGCGCTCCACCGTCATTCGTGGGAAGGTGGCGGCGCTCCACCGTCATCCCTGCGAAGATGACGGCGCTTCACCGTCATCCCTGCGAAGGTGACAGCGCTTCACTGCCATCCCTACGACCGTG
>JANXZT010000360.1 GCA_025355395.1 Betaproteobacteria bacterium | reverse complement strand
CGTTCATCGCGACGCTCACGTTCGGACGGCCCGCGACGACGCCGGAGCCGGTCGCGGTGAAGGCGCACGCGTCGGAGACGACGCCGCTCACGCTGACGAACGGCGCCGCGCCGTCGATCGTGACGTTCATCCCGGAGGTCGTCACCGTGAGCTTCTTGCCGTCGAGAGGCTCCCCGATGAACGCGGCGTGGCCGGCATCGGTGATCTCCCCTGTCGTCAGTATTTTAGCGCTCGCCGCGCACGTACGGCGTTCCCAGTGCCGGCGGCAGCATACTATGCCGGCCGAACAGCACCAGCACCGCCATCACAACGGCGAAGGGCAGCATCTGCACCACGTCGGTGGGAATGTCGATGCCGGCCACCTGCAAGGCCGTCGTCATCGCGAGGCTCGCGCCGAACAACGCGGCGCCGATCATGACCATCAGCGGCCGGCCGCGGGCCAGCATCGCGAGCACGATGCCGATGACCCCGGCGCCGCTCGTGATGAAGGGGACAAAAATGCCCGCCCCCACGTTCGCCATGTAGGCGCCGCCAAGTCCGGCCAGGAAGCCCGTGCACATCACCGCGCAGGAGCGTGTGCGGACGACGTCGACGCCCGCGGCATCGAGTGCCGCCGGCGTGTTTCCCGCCGCCTCCAGGCTCAAGCCAAAGTAAGTGGAGCGGAACACCCAGGTCAGTGTGGCGACCAGAATCACGGTGAGATAAACCAGCGGGCTGTGGCTGAACAATCCTTTGCCAAGAATCGGAATGTCACCAAGCGCGGGCAGCACGACGACCGGTGCAGCGGCCAGGCGCGGATAGGAGCGGCTAAACTGGACGAAATGCAACAGCGAGGTCAGACCTTCGGCGCCTAACGTAATGGAAATGCCGATGACGATCTGGTTCAGGCCCCGGCGGATGCAAAGCAACAACACGATGAGTGCGGCACTCATCCCACCCGCACCGCCAGCGAGAAAGCCAAGCCAGAACGAACCCGTATGGTAGGTCGCGACGAACCCGGTGTACGCGCCGACCAGCATCATGCCCTCGAGGCCTATATTCAGCACGCCGGCTTTTTCCGAGATCTGCTCGCCGAGGCCTGCGAGGAGCAAGGGCAGCCCCGCGGTCACCGCGCCGAACAGCAGCGAGACAAGGAACGATTCTGTGAGAAGTGCCTGCATGCTTCAGGGGGTCCCAGACTTGCGGCGGGATTGATCCAGGTATTCGACGATCCCTAAGAACAACAGCAAAAGCGCCACCAGCACGAGCACGTAGTGCTGCGGCACGCCGACCCGGCGCGCAGCGCTTTCACCACCTACCATCAGCGCGGAGAAGAACAGCGTGAAACCGATCACCGCAAACCCATTGAAGCGCGCGAGGAAGACCAACGGCACGACCAGGAGTCCGAGCGCCGGATTCCAGTCAGCCCTAACGGTACCCCAGACGCCCAGGACCTCGACGGCGCCGGCAAGGCCGATCAGGGCCGCGCTGAGCGCGAAGGCGGCGAGTATCAGCCGTTCTACACGGAATCCCGCATGCACCGCCGCCGCCCGATTGGCCCCGAGCACCTGCAGTTTCAGCCCGAACGCGGTTCGGGTCATCATCAAGTGCACCACGATCACTGTCAGCACGGCAAGCACGAGTCCGCCGTGGATGGTCGTGCCGAATAGTCGAGGCAGACGGTCATCGACTGGGAGGCTTCGCGTCTGAGGCACCGTGGTGTCCGGATCGCGCAGCACGAGCTTGATCAGAACATTCGCAAGGCTCGTGCCAAGGAAGCTCATCATCAGGGTCGTGATGATTTCATTGACGCCATAGCGCGCCTTCAGCACCGCCGGAATCACCGACCACAGGGCGCCGACGAGGCTCCCGACAAGCATGCACGCGACGAGCGTGAGGCCGCGCGGCAAGATCCCGATAAAGACTGGCGCAAGCGCCGCGCTCGCCACGGCCGCAAGCAGGAACTGCCCGTCGCCGCCCAGGTTCCAGATACCTGCCCGAAAGGCGACGATCAGGCCGGCGGCAATGAGCAGCAACGGCGCCATTCGCGTGAGGGTCTCCTGGGCGCCGCCCCAGCGCAGCAGGCTGCGCTCTAGCACATAGCCGTAATAGCCCACCGGGTCCTTGCCGAGCACCAGCAGGATCAGGCCACCAACAATTAGCGCCAGCGCCACCGGCACCAGCACACGCAGCAGAGTGGCCTGAAATCCTGCAAAGGTGCTGCCGTCCGTCATACTGTTGCCGCCCCGGTCATCAGGCGCCGGATGATGTCGGCCGCGCGGTCGTCGTTGTCGACGATGCCGGCCAGCCGGCCCTGGAACATCACGCCAATGCGATCGCTGATCTCGATCAATTCGTCGAGGTCCGTCGAGATTACGATCAACGCGACACCGCGGGCCGCAGCCGCACCGATCCGGTCCAACGCAAGGCGCTGGTTGTGCAGGTCGAGCCCGTAGGTCGGCTTGTTGAGGATCGCAACGGCAGCGTGGGCGTCCAGCTCGCGTGCGAGCAGCACCTTCTGCACGTTGCCGCCTGACAGGTGGTTCACCGGGGTCAGTTCCGAGGGCGTGCGGATGTCGTTGCTCTTGATCTGTTCGCGGGCGTGCCGGTGGATCAGATCCCAGTTGGTGAATCCGTGGCGCCACCACGGCGAAGCGCCGACCTCCTTCAGCACCAGGTTCGTCGCGACCGGGAACTTGCCGACGGTGCCCTCGCCGAGGCGGTCGTCGGTGACATAGCGCACGCCGCGCTGGCGCCGTTCCGGCACGTGTCCGTGCGTGATGTCGGCGTCGCCGAGCCGCAACAACCCAGAGCGCACGCCGCGCTGGCCCGCGAGCATTTCAGCGAGGTGCTTCTGCCCATTGCCATCGACACCGGCGATGCCAAGCACTTCGCCGGGCCACAGGTCGAAGCTGACCTCGTGCAGCGGCGTCTCGGTGTAGTCGGCAGCGGTGGACGCCTCACGAACTGACAGCACCGGTGGCCGTGCGCGGTCGATGATGGCGGGCCCATGGATCTTGTGCCCGAGCAGAATCGCGAGCTCCGCCTCGTGGCCGTCGGCCGGGCCGCCTTCGCCGCCCACCCCGATGCCGAACATCATGCGGATGATCGTCTCTGTGCGCTGCGCCTCGCTCATCGCTTGCAGTCGCTGCGGCGCGATCTCGCCGGCGACGCAGCCGAGGCGCAGCACCGAGATGCGGTCACCGAATTCAAACGCCTCGAGGAGCTTGTGCGTGATCAGGATCAGCGCGACGCCCTGGTCACGGAGGCGGCGCATGCTACGGCCGAGGTCCGCCACCCCGTGCGATGTCAGCATCGACGTCGGCTCATCCAGCAGCAATAGCTTCTCGTCGCGCCACAGCGCGCGCATGATCTCGACCTGCTGCTGCTCGCCGAGCGACAGGCCGGACACCGGCGCATCCGGGTCGATGTGCGTACCCAGCAGCTGCGCGAGCTCGCCGAAACGCCTGAGCGCCGGCTCACGCGCGAGCCGGCGCAGCCAGGAGCCGCCCAGCATCAGGTTCTCGATGACGGTGAGGCTCGGCACCAGCAGTACGCGCTGGAATACCGCGCCGATGCCAAGGTCCATGCTACGCCGTGGGGAGTCGATGCGTACCGTCTGGCCGCCGACCAAGATCGCGCCCTCATCCGGCTGCTGCATGCCGGCCAGCAGGCTGACCAGCGTCGACTTGCCGGCGCCGTTTTCGCCGAGCAGCACGTGCACCTCGCCGGCGCGGAACTCGAGCGACACCGCGTCAAGGGCGACGGTGCCTGGGTAGCGCTTCGTGACCTTGCTGAGCGCTGCGACGATCGACACCAGCGCCTGCTTACTTCGGTGGCGCCGCGACCGAGGTCATCAGCGCCCGCACCCGGACCGCGTCGAAGATCGGCTCGATCTTCACTTGGCCGGCGATGATCTGCGCGCGCACCGCCTCGAGCTCGGCCCAGGTCTTGTCAGTAATGTGAGTCGTGTGCAGCAGGTGCACCGAGTCATCCACGAGCTGGATCGGGTAGGCATGGGTACCGAACCTGTTCGCCTTAAGATCCTCGATCATCGCCGAGTACACGGGCACGAGGTTCCAGACGACCGACGACAGCAGGTTGCCTTTGTCGACCGGACTCTTGTCGCCGATGACGTCGATGAACCAGACCTTTCCACCCGTCGTCGACTTGTGCGTCTCCACGGCCTGAAGCATGCCGAAGCTGGAGCCGTCGCCCTGGCCAAAGATTACGTCGGCGCCGGCACCGATCACCGACTCGGCGACGCGGCGGCCGCCGGCCGCGTCGGCATAGGCGGCAGGTCCTATGACTGCGTACACGATGCGCACCGAGGGGTCGGTCGCGTGCACGCCCTGTGCGAACGCCGCCGATTGCGAGTTCCACGACGGCGGCTCGCCGGAGACGACAACGCCGATGATGCGCGTCTGCGAGGTCTTCACCGCGAGCACGCCGGCGAGATAGGCTCCCTGGTGGCCGGACAGCGTGTAGTCGGCGATGGAACCCGGCCGGCTGTTCTTCGGCCGGTCCACGATGGCCACCGGTACGTGCCTCTCGGCGCCGATTTCCGGTGCGGCCGTGTTGTAGCCCGCGGCATGCGCGATGATCAGACTCGCTCCGTCGTCGCACAACTCGCGCAGCTGCGCGCGCACATCGCCGTAGCCCAAGCCCGTTGCGGGCAGGAACTTCAGGCCATATTTTGCCGCGACTTGCTTCGCGGCCGCAAACCCCTGCTGGTTCCAGCCGTAGTCGGTGGGCTCCTCGGGCAGCATGATCGCGAGCGCCTTGAGCTCGGCCCCCGACGCACCCGCGTATATCCCCGGCGAACACGCGAAAGCGCAGGCAAGGGCCGCGCGCGCCATCCATATTCTGTGGTTCATGTCTGCAATGCCTTGCGCACGGCCACCAGCTTGCGCGCCCGCGCGCCCTGGAGCTCGGCGACTTGTTCCGGGGTGTAGCTGTAGATCCCGCCGCCGCTCTTGATCCCGAGCCTGCCCTGCGCGGTGCGCTCGGTAACGTAGGCCGCTACGTCCTTGCGGGCGGATAATTCCTTATTCAGGTAGCTGCCGACCGCCTGGTAAATATCGAGCCCCGCCATGTCGAGCAGTGCCATCGGGCCCACCACGGCAAGCTTGTAACCGATGCCCCAGGAGACGCAGGCATCGAGGTCCTGGGGCTCGATGACCCCCTGCTCCACGAGATCCAGGCATTCGCGCATCACGGCATAGAGTACGCGATTCTCCACGAACCCTGCGACGTCCTTACGGATGATGATCGGCAGGTGGCCGCTGTGCCTCACCACGGCCACCAGGGCATCGACGACACCGGGAGCCGTTTTCTCGCCCGCAATCACCTCGATCATCGGGATGATGTGCGGCGGATTCGACCAGTGCATGCCGATGACGCGCTCAGGCAATCGCGTGCCAGCCTGGATGCGGGTGATAGGTATGCCGGAAGTGTCGGAGGCGAGAACACAGGCGGCGCCCACATGCGTCTCGACCTCGCGAAACACCCGGATCTTCAGCTCCAGGTCTTCCGGAATAGTCTCGATGACAAGGTCGGCGCCCGCGACACACGCGGCCAGCGAGTCGGCCACCGCTATGCCGGCACTGGTCCGGTCGGGAACGCCGAGCGCGGTGAGCACTGTCGCGGCCGTCGCGAAACCTGCGGGCGCCTTCGCACGCTTCGGCGCATCGACATCGAAAGCCGACACCCGCAGCCCGGAGCGTGCAAGCGTCGCGGCGATACCAGGCCCCATCGTTCCCAGTCCGATGACGGCGACGTTCTGCATGACTTACCCAAACCTGTGCACGGGCGAGGCGCTCAGGCCACTGCTTTCTTATAGGCAGGCCGGGCCGCGACCCTGTCCCGCCAGCCCCTGACCGAGGTCAGCGCCGGCAGCGTGAGCGGGAATTTAAGGCAGCGATCGACGATTGGCGCGAGGCAGATGTCCGCGATCGAGAACGCCGCCCCGGCAATATACGGGCGGCCCGCGGTGCCCTTCTCGAGCAGCTCGAGCTGCGCTACGAGCTCCTTGGAGTCGGCGGCCCAGCTAGCGGCGCGCTCCTCCTCTTTCTTCTTCGCTTCTCTGAAGACGCCGAGATATGGCCCGTTGAGCGAGGCGAGCTGCCAGTCCATCCAGCGCTCGACGTGTGTGCGTGCGGCCGGATCGGCCGGATACAACGTCGCGCCGCCCGGCGACCTGTTGCAGATATACCGCAGTATCGTGTTCGACTCCCACACCACGACGTCGCCGTCCACAATGGTCGGCACCTTGCCGGACGGATTGAGGCTCAGGTACTCCGGCGTCTGGGTGTTGTTGAACTGCCGGCCATAGTCCTCGCGCGTGTAGGGCTGTGCGAGCTCCTCGAGAAGCCATAGGACCTTCTGGACGTTGCCAGACGTGGATCGACCCAGAATCTTGATCATCGGTGTTCTCCGGATTTTAACTTCGCGGCTTGTACGCGACCGCGTCCATCTCGATCTTACATTCGATCACCGCACGAGCCTCGACCGTGGTTCGTGCAATGCGACCATCAGGGAAGAATTCGGCGAAGACCTTATTGTAGCGTCCGAAAGTGCGCGCGTCGGCCAAAAATACCGTCACCTTGACCACGTCACCGAGATCCGCGCCATCCAGCAGCAGGATCCGTCGCATACTCTCGATGGTCCAGCGCGTCTCTTCCTCGATATTGCCCGAGCACATATTGCCGTTCTCGTCCTTGGCAACCTGTCCCGAGACATAAATAAAGTCGCCGGCGCGCACGCCGGGATGAAACGGCAGGTTGGGATTTCGCTTGCCAATGGTGATGATATTGTCGTTCACGTTCTTGCCTGCTGATGTGTCTAGAGTACCGAGGTCTCGATGATGTCGACGCCGCGCTGGCGATCGATCAGGTAACACAAGCCCCGATCGTCGATCGTGACATCATTCGACGAGGAGAGCTTGAACCCTTCGGGCGGATCCGGTTCATAGAACGCAATCTCGCGCGGTGCGAACGGATCCGCGATGTCCAGAATCCGCAGGCCCTTCGCAAACCATGCGAACGGGATAATGGTGCCCTTGAAGCGCTCGGACGGCTGGTGACAGCCCATCATCGGCGGCTGCGGCGCACCATCGGGATCGACGCCTTCGACCTGGAAGGTCGAGATGGGTACCGGGCACCGTTCATTGGTGATGTCGTATATCCAGGTGAAGGCCGGCGCGCACGGCCAGAGCTTGGCAACGTCCTCATCAGCAACCACCATGACCCGGCGGCCCTTGAGCGTCTGCGGGATGGGCAGGCACGTATGGGTTGGATGCGGAAAGGCCGGCGAGGTGTTGCCCCCGGCGATCAGCACAGGCTTGCGCATGTCGGCAATATCCAGAATGTGGTAACCGTGATGCCAGTAGCTCACGTAGAGGCGATCGCCCATCCGCATCGGGTGATGGCAGCGAGGCGCCGGCCCCTCGCCCCAGGGATAGGCCTCGCCGCCCGCCTGCCATTGGCCCGGTATCCACCAGCGCCCCACTTCCTCGGGACGGGCCGGATCCTTCAGATCCAGGATCATCATGATGTTGCCGATATAGCCTTCGGCAGTGGGCGAGATATAGGCGTAGCGGCCGTCAAAATCGTACCGGTGCACCCCTTTGCCATGGGTGCGCCATTTGCAGATCAACTGCGGCCGCGACGGCGTCGACACGTCGTAGATACCGAGGCCGCCGCCAAAGCCGGCATCGCCATCCTTGCCCTGCCGCTCATGGTTGACGACCATGATGCCGTTGGCCACCCGCACCTTGTGCGAATGCCAGCCGACAGGCACATCGACGCGCGCCAGCACGGCCGGATTGGACGGGTCCGACACATCGACGATCGTCGTGCCGGTCGGCTCGCGCATGTGCCCGATATAAAGAGTGCGGCCATCGACCCAGACCTGTCCACCGCCGGGACAGTCGATATGCGCGATCAAGCGCGTGTTCTTGGACCTTGCCATTCTTAATCGTTCGCCTGCAGAGCCTAGCCGAGCCTGACGATGTCGCCGTTTTCGTTCTTGCCGTGCTTCTGGTAGAAGGCCAGGGCCTTCAGCGTGGGCTCATCGCTTGCCACGAACAGGATCGCCGGGTCCTTGTCGGACAGATTGACATGCTCGCACCAGGTGCCGCCGGGTACGACGAAGGTGTCGAACGGCTCCCAGTCAACACGCAGATCGCCGATCAGGCTGTAGCCGCGGCCCTCGAACGGCGTGCAGGTGAGGCTCGCGCTCTGCCTGAGCGGCAGCGTGTGCTCACCCGGGCGCAGCATCTGCATGAAGAATGTGATAGTGCGGTAGACCGGTTGACCAGTGGCCGGATTGACGTACTCGACCATCAGCGCTTCATGCCGGTCGCCGTCCCAGTCGCGGAATTTCTCCAGCAGCTCGCGCATCATCTCGTAGCGGTACACATACATCGGGGAGCAGGCACCCGCGCCGCGCTGATGAGACACGAAGCGTGGCAGCAGGCCGCCGCGGCCGTAAACGCGCGCGGAATAATCCGCTGGGAAACGCTCCGTCTGCATCACCCGCCGGATCTGCTTGCCTTCTTCTTCCTCGGTGTAGTCATGCTCGAAATACAGCGCGTTCAGCGTCTCGACCAGGGGCAGGTCGAGGACGCTGACGTTGACGGCCGGCTCCTCGCCGCGATTGCCATGGTTGTGCCAGGTGTCGTGCGGCGTCAGCACCAGATCGCCGGGTCCGAAGACGATGTTCTCGCCTTCGACGCCCGTGAAGTTCGACGTACCGGTGAGCCCCAGGCGCACAGCATTGGGCGAATGGCGGTGCGGCGGCATGATCTCCACCGGATCGTTGAGCCGGTAGGCGACATACAGCGTCGTCGCCGTCGCGCGTTGCGGCGCCAGCCCGGGATTGACGAGGACCAGCGAGCGCCGCTCCGAGGTCTCCGTCCTGATCAGCGAGGCGGAGCGGTACAGCAGCGGTTCGATCTGCTGCTTGTACTTCCAGATGAAGGGCACGGCCTTGCGGCCCTGCATGACCTGGCGGTCCTCGTCATGGTCGATGGTGCGGTTCACGACCCAGTACGGCGCCATGTTGTTGGTATAAACGTCGCGGTGCAGCGCGTCCAGGGCTGCCTCGAGGTCGCCCGACTTGGCCAGTGAACTTTCAACATGCATGCGAAACCGCTCCCGAACCAATATGGCAAAGTGGTTCCATACGTATCAGTCTGCCCGCAACCACGGCCGACGTCAACCGACCGAGGCGAGGTCGGCGGAGCCATTTCGGCGCCGTGTGTGGTATCGTATTCCGGGTGTTTAATGCAGGCGCAGGATCATGGAACGAAGCGATCAGGCTCTGAGCAAAATGCGCGAGTTCATCGAGAAGCGCGGCTTCGCCGTCGACGGAAGGATCCCGCCGGAGAGGACACTCGCGACTGAGCTGCGCATCGGGCGCCGCTCGCTGCGCAAGGCACTCGAGGTGCTCGAGCACGAAGGCCGCATCCATCGCCACCAAGGACGCGGAACCTTTGTTCACACTCCCCCGAAATATGGTGCGGCAATCGGCGCACCGGATGCGCGCCCGCGCACTGGTTCGGTGATGCGGAACCACGCCACCGCGCTGGACACCATCCTCGACTACACCAATCCGCTCGAGGTCATCGAGGTGCGGCTCGCGACCGAACCTGCGATGGCGCGCCTCGCGGCCTTGAGAGCGTCCACGACCGAGATCAAACGGCTGCAGGCCCTGGCGGGCAAGACCCGCGCGGCGAGTGACCCTGAGACCTATGAACGAGCTGATTCGCTGTTTCACCGGACCATTGCGGAGGCGGCGCGCAATACGCTGTTCCTCGCTTTCTTCGACACGATGAGCGCCCAACAGCGCGACGCCGGCTGGCGCCGCCTCGGTGAACATGCGCATTGCTACAAGCGCCAGGCGGTCTACGCCGGGTTCCATGAATTGATCGCCGCCGCCATTGCCGCGCGCAACGGACAGGAGGCTTACGCCCAGATGCAGAGGCATCTCGGCGACGTGCAGCAATACGTCTATGAGCAGGCATTTCCCCGCTCGGAAACTGCTCAATAGGTTTTCCCTCCCTTGGCACTGGTCGCTGAGTTCGACTTCGTCATCGTGGGTGCGGGCTCGGCCGGGTGCGTCCTCGCCAACCGCCTGAGCGCAGACCCGGACATCTCGGTGCTGCTGCTGGAGGCGGGCGGCTGGGACCGGGATCCGTGGATCCACATTCCGCTCGGCTGGGGCAAGATACTGCAGAACCGGCTGCACGATTGGGACTACTTCTGCGAGCCGGAAGATACCATCGCCGGCCGGCGCATCGAATGCGCGCGTGGCAAGGTCGTTGGCGGCTGCTCCTCGACCAACGCGATGGCGTATGTGCGCGGCAACCGCGGCGACTACGATCGCTGGGCGGCAGCAATGGGCACCAGCGATTGGTCCTATGAGGCCGTACTGCCCTATTTTCGCCGGCAGGAGCGCTGGGAAGGTGGCGCGAGCGTCTATCGCGGCGGCGATGGGCCGCTATCTGTGCAGACCTGCGGCTATAAGGATCCGCTACTGGGCGCCTATGCCGACGCCGCGAAATCCGCCGGCCATGGCTGGAGTGAGGACTACAACGGGGAGGTCCAGCAGGGATTCTCGCGCCTGCAAATGACGATTGGCCGTGGCCGGCGCTGCAGCAGCGCCACCGCGTATCTGCGTCCGGCATTGCGCCGCTCAAACCTGACGATCGAGGTGCACGCACTGACTAGTGTGATACTGATCGAGGCGGGGCGTGCAACCGGTATCGAATATCAGCACGCGGGCGCCACGCACACGGCGCGGGCGCGCCGCGAAGTGATCCTCGCGGGCGGCGTCATCAATTCGCCCCAGCTCCTAATGCTCTCGGGCGTTGGCGACGCGCAGGAACTCAAGCAGCACGGCATTCCGGTCAAGGTCGCGCTGCCAGGCGTCGGACGCAATCTGCAGGACCATGCCTCGGCAATCCTGATGTACCACCGCCGCGTCCCGGGACCGTTTTTCGCGATGATGCGCTACGATCGCATCGCGCGCGAACTCGGCAAGGCCTATCTGTTTGGCAAGGGCTTTGCCGCCGACGTTCCCGGCGGCATCGTTGCATTCCTGAAAAGCCGCGCGCAACTGCCCCTGCCCGACACCCAGATACTGCTGACGGCGGCGCCCCTGGGCGCGTGGCCGTATCTGCGCCCATTCAAGGCGCCGTTCACCGATGGCTTTGCGAGCCGCATCGTGACGCTGCATCCGGAAAGCCGCGGCGAGGTGGCTCTGCGGTCACGGGACCCTGCGGCTCATCCACGCATCCTTCAACGGTTCCTGTCGAGGGATGCAGACTGGCGCGCGCTGCGCGCCGGAATCCGTATCGCCCGCGAAATCGCCGCGCAGCAATCCATGCGCGACTTTATCGCGCGGGAAATATCGCCTGGCGGCGACAAGACATCGGACGCGGACATTGATGCGCACATCCGCAACACCGCGATCACGGTGCATCACCCGGCAGGCACTTGCAAGATGGGCAGGGACTCGGATGAGTCGGCGGTCGTCGACACTGAACTTCGCCTGCGCGGCGTGGCGGGGCTGCGCGTGGTCGACGCCTCGGTGATACCGGAACTGCCAAGCGGGAATATCAATGCCGCCGTGATCATGATTGCGGAGAAGGCTGCGGACCTAATCCGCGGCATACGTACCGCAGCCTGATCTGGAATCGTCGATGGGGTTAATGTTTCTAAGTTCTCGGTGGAGATCGCCGGGATCGCCTCCGGTGCGCCGACCGATCCTCTACTGTCATTGGTTCGACCATTCAACGGTCATCGGCGCTTAATGAACCAAGTCTCTGATTGGTTCCACAGTGGCACTGTACGCGTCCCGGAAAAGCCGCACTTGCCGGGCCCGGTGTCAACCGATTGATCCGCCGTGGCGAATAACCGTATATTCACGGCAGCGATGAAAACCAGCTTTGACGTGCTGATCGTCGGCGCGGGCTCCGCCGGCTGCGTGCTTGCGGCGCGGCTCAGCGAGAATCCGGCGCTGCAGGTCGGCCTGCTCGAGGCAGGTGGTCCCGCCACCGATCCCGACATCGCCGTTCCGCAGGCCTGGCCGCTGCTCGCCGGCCGGGACTACGACTGGCGCTATCGTACGATCCCGCAGTCGCATACCGCCGGGCGCAGCCATGATTGGCCGCGCGGACGCCTGGTCGGCGGTTCGAGCTGCTTGCATGCGATGGCCCACGTGCGCGGGCACCGGGACGACTACCAGGCCTGGGTTGACGCGACCGGCTCGCAGCGCTGGTCCTATGAGAGCCTACTGCCCGCCTTTCGTAGGTTGGAGAGTTTTTCGGGCGGCGCCAGTGCGCACCACGGGGCCGACGGCCCGCTACCGGTATTATTGCCGGAGGCAGAACTCTCCCCGCTTGTCCGCGCCTACATGGCGGCTGCGCGGGCGCAGGGCATCCCCTGGCTAGGGGATCACAACACCGGATCCCTGATCGGCGTAGCAGCCAATTCCCTGACGATTCGCGGCGGCCGGCGGGTCAGCGCCGCGAATGCATGGCTCAACCCGGTGCTCGGGCGTCAGAACCTCGTGCTGCTCACCGGAGCGCTGGCGCAACGGCTCAACATAACCGGCTCCCGCGTCAGCGGCGTCGCAGCGAGCATCGGCGGTGCGGCAACCGAGCTCCAGGCCGGCGTGACGATCCTGTGCACCGGCTCGATCGAGTCGCCGCTGCTGCTGATGCGCTCAGGCATTGGGCCCGCCGGCGATCTTGCGCGGGCGGGCGTATCGTGCATTGCGGACCACACAGGGGTCGGCCGGAACCTGCATGATCATCTGTTAACCGCCGGAAATGTTTATCGCGCCAGGCGGCCAGTGCCACCCTCGCGCCTGCAGCATTCGGAATCCTTGACCTACCTCGACTCCCAAGACCTGAGCAGCGGCGGGCGCGTACCGGACATCGTGATCGGTTGCGTCACGGTGCCCGTTGTCACCGAGTGCTTTGAACGCCCGGCACCAGGTTCCGCCTATACGATCCTCTCCGGCGTCACCCACCCGACCAGCCGCGGGCGCATCACGCTGACCGGCCCGGCAGCGAGCGATCCGCCCCGCATCGACCCCGCATACTTGTCGACGGCGCAGGATCGGCGCCTGATGCGCGAGGCGCTGATCGTGGCGCGCACGGTCGGGCAGCGGACCGAGCTCGCCGATTGGCGTGACGTGGAAATCCATCCGGGAGCGAATGTACGTAGCGATGAGGCGCTCGATGAGTTCATCGGACGCGCCGCGACGACGCATCATCATCCGGTCGGAACCTGCCGGATGGGGCGAGCGGCAGATGGCGTCGTCGATGCGAACCTGAAGCTATATGGCTTCGACGGCTTGTACGTCGTCGACGCCTCCGTGATTCCCACGATCACCTCAGGGCCCGTGCATGCCTCGGTGCTGGCGCTGGCGGAGATTTTTGCGGCGGACATCGCCGGCCCGCTGTTGGCGTAATCACCTGCAGGAAAAGAACGCCATACCGGAACTATGAATCTGCAGTTTTAACCATGGACGATTAAGCGATCCTTGGTATTCTGGTGGCGGTTCGGCGGCCAATGAATTCCTCGGAACCGAAGCGGTGTAGAACTGGGATTGGCGCTGATCTGAAGGAATGATCAAGGAGTCCGCAGCAATGGAATTGCGATCAAGATCATTGTGGCGCCAACGTTGGATCTTTGTACTCGCCCCTCTTACGCTTGTTTCTTCGCCAGCACCTTGCGGACCGCGGCGCGCGCGCGGACGGACGCTCGCATCTGCTGGCCGCATGGGTCCTGCTAGGTCCGAATAGCCTAGATGCGCGAACGGCGGGCAGTTGCCGGGGGCCTCCAATTCCTTGGTATGGGTAGAGTGTGCACACTTCCAGGAAATGCTTGCCGCCGCCGCAGTGATCGAAATGACAGTGCGAGTTGACGACGTGGAGGTCGCCGCTATCGTCTAGAGCGTCAAGGCGGCATTGAGCCTGGTTATTGGAAATGGCTACAATGACGGCATCCCATAGTGTGTATAGTGTCCCAACGCTGAGCGTCGGATCTTGCCGGTTGTTAAACACACATCGAAAAATGCGCACTTGTTCTGGTCGCGATTGGAACATCGATTTGTCCTTGGGCGGCGACTCACTGGAGCAGATTGGGCGGGTGGGACCCATTGTTTTATGCGCTGAACGTCTTGAACAGTCATCCGCTGCTCTACAATACCTCGCTCGAACCCGCGCCATTCGCTGGCCCAGCGTCCACGACGCGTTCGTTAACCGTTGGCGTTAAAGCGATAAACCGGTGGTAGCACAAACGTATGAATGACTTCAATAGACGCGCGTGGCTCAGATTACTCACGATGGCAATCGGCGGTTTGGGCCTCGCTCGCCTGGTTGGCGCGACACCATCGCCGCCGTCCGCCGGCGGCGGTAGCAGCGATCATCTCGCGCAGCTGTCCCTCAATGAAAATCCGTACGGCCCGGCACCGGGGGTGATAGCCGCCCTGCAGCGCGAATTCCCGAATC
>JANXZT010000337.1 GCA_025355395.1 Betaproteobacteria bacterium | reverse complement strand
AACGTGACGGCGTTCAAGCCGTCATCCCCGCGAACGTGACGGCGTTCAATCCGTCATCCCCGCAAACGTGACGGCGCTCAAGCCGTCATCCCCGCGAACGCGGGGATCCATTTTGAATTTGAACCGGGCCCATTTTTACCGCGGAGCCGGACCCTTTTTGAATCGGGTGACCAAGAATAATGGATTCCTGCGTTCGCAGGAATGACGAAATTACACAATGAATCCCAGCGTTTGGAATGACAGAATTACACAATGGATCCCAGCGTTCGGAATGACAGAATTACACAATGGATCCCAGCGTTCGGAATGACAGAATTACACAATGGATCCCTTGCGTTCGGAATAACGGTATTACACAATAGATCCCAGCGTTCGCAGGAATTACGAAGTTACACGACGGGGTACCCCTCTTGATATCCGCGCATCACCCGTGCTGCAGCACGACCGTCTTCAATACAGTGAAGCCATACAGCGCTTCGAAACCTTTCTCGCGCCCGTAACCTGAGCGCTTGACCCCGCCGAAGGGCAGCTCGACGCCGCCACCCGCGCCGTAATTGTTGATGAACACCTGCCCGCTGCGCAACGCCCGCGCCATCCGCAACTGGCGTCCGCCATCGGGCGTCCAGACACCGGCGACAAGGCCGAACGGCGTGCCATTCGCGAGGCGCACCGCATCGGCGTCATCCTTGAACGGCATCGCCGCCAGCACGGGCCCGAACACTTCCTCGCACGCAAGCCGCGACGTAGCGGGCACATCGCGCAGGAGCGTGGGCGTGACATAGAAGCCGGCGGGCTCCGCGGACGCGGCGATGCTGCCCTCTCCGGCCGTCGCGATGCCATGGTCGGTGGCCTCGAGCAGTGCCAGCTCGTCGGCGTGATCGAGGATGGTGCGCGATAGCCTCGCCAGCAGTCGACCCTTCTCGACGGGCGTCAAAGCGCCCCAGGCACCCTCGCGCGCGGTGGCGGCGGCGCACACGGCCGCATCGATGTCCGCCGCCACGCCGCGTGCGATCGCCGCAAACGGCACGCCGGTGGCGGGATCGATCACCGGCAAGGTCTGGCCGCTGGCCGCAGGCACCCACCAATTGGCGATGAAGTTCGCGGCTGGTGTATTAACAAACTCGGCCGAGGACAGTGGCGCATTCATGGCTCTGTCTCCTGCGTGCTCACGACGCTCAGGTCAGCAGCGCCTACTTGGCACCTACTTGGCGCCAGCCGGCCGGAACTTCCACGCCAGCGTATTCTCGTCGGTGCGCGGCAGGTAGGTGATGCCATCGCGGGTGGCCCAGAGATTGACCTGGAAATGAAGCGGAATGACGCCAACGTCATTGATGGCGAGCTCGGTCGCGCGCTGCAGCAGCGCCTCGCGCTTCACGTCGTCGACGGTCGCCAGCGCATCCTCGGTCAGCGAGTCGACCTTGCCGTTGGCGTAGCGTCCGCGATTGGCGGTGCCGAAGCCCTTGTCGCGGTTGTACGTCATGAGCAGCGCCTTCAAGGACGATGAGGCCTCCCCGGTGCCGGTGCTCCAGCCCAGTAGCATGAAGCTGAACTTGAGGTCGGTCGCCTGGGTGAAGTAAGTGGCCGAAGGCATCGCCACCACCTTGGTGTCGATACCCACGCGCGCGAGCATCTGGGCCACGGCTTGTGCGATTTTCGCGTCGTTCACGTAGCGATTGTTGGGCGCATGAATGGTGAGCCCGAAGCCATCGGGATATCCCGCGTCGGCCAACAGCTTCCTGGCCCCCGCGGCATCGAACGGCTCGACCTTCAGATTTTTGGTAGCGCCGAACAGAAACGACGGGATGAGCTGTCCCGCAGCGATCGCCTCGCCTTCCATGACCTTCTGCACGATCGCATCGCGGTTGATGGCCTTGGAAATGGCGCGGCGAACGCGCACATCCTTGAGCGGATTCCTCGCGAGCGGCTTGCCCGATTTATCGATCACGAAGGGCGAGACATCGCGATCGCTGTCCAGGTGCAGGTAGATGAGGCGGTCGGCCACGGTGCGAAAAAGCGACAATCGCTTGTCGGTCTTGAGTCGCGCGACATCAGAGGTCGGCACATTTTCGATGACCTTCACGTCACCGGAAAGCAGTGCCGCCACGCGGGTAGCGTCCTGAGGCAACAGGCGCAGCGTCACTTTTTCCCACGGCGTCTTGCCGCCCCAGTAGGCATCGTTGCGGGCAAGCTCGATGCGATCGCCCTTGGCATAGCGCACCAGCTTGTAAGGGCCGGTACCGATGGCGGCCTTGCCGCTGTTGAAATCTTCGGTCGTCGCCTTGGCGGCGCTCTTCGAAATAATGATCACCTGCGTCATGTCCGATGGCATCAGCGGATAAGGCGTAGCGGTGTGAAAGCGGAGCGTGTAGGGATCCACGACCGTGACTTCCTTGATCTGCTTCGTGTAGGCAGTGAACGGCGACGGACTGTTGGGCACGGTGGGCACGCGCTCGATCGAGGCGACGACGACGTCGGGGCGGTGAAGTCGCTGCCATCGTGGAATTTCACGCCCTTGCGCAGCTTGAACTCCCACGTCAGCGGATCAACGGTCTTCCATTCGGTCGCGAGGCCGGGCTCGAGCTGTGATTTCTCGTTGCGCTGCACGAGGTAACCGAAGATGTGCGCGGCGACGTTATTGTTAGGCGTGACGTTGTGGTAATGCGGATCGAGGGCCGTCACGTCGGTGCCCAGGCCGATGGTCAGGTCCGCTGCAAGAGCCGGGAACGTGCACAGAACGGCGATGCCGCCGGTGATGAGGGCGCGCGATGCGGCAACAAAACGGCGGAATGACATGAGGTCTCCCGGTGCGGGTTGCGGACAAGGGGTCGATGCGAAGCGCGAAGCATAGCGCACGGGCAAAAGTGGGGTCCGCGTACGCAAATTTGTGACTGTCGATTCCGGTGACATCGTCGCCCCCGCGAAGGCGGGGGCCCAGCGTCGTTCGCAGCAAGACACTGGGTTCCCGCCCCCGACTCGAGGGCAGGCTCTGCGCGAGAACGCCGGGAGTCTTGTGCCGGGGGTCACTCATTTCGGTAGTCATCAATTATTGCCCGTCGGCGCGGTGGCGCCGTTGTGGCGGATGCGATAGATCACGCCGGCAGTATCGTCGGCGACCAGCAGCGAGCCGTCCGGGGCGACCGACACGTCGGCCGGACGCCCCCACGCCGTCTCTCCCTGCAGCCATCCCTGCGCGAATATCTCGCTTGCTGTGGCGCGACCCCCGTCGACGGTCACCACCGCGATTCGATAGCCGATCTTGCGACTACGGTTCCACGATCCGTGCTCCGCGACAAAAATGCGGTTGCGATAGGTTGCCGGGAATGACGTGCCGGTGTAGAAACGCATGCCCAAGGCGGCCACGTGCGGCCCGAGACTCACAACCGGTGGGGTGAACGCGCTGCAGGGATGTTTCGATCCGAATTCCGGGTCGGCGATCGAGCCCGCGTGACAATACGGATAGCCGAAATGCAGCCCCGCTCGCGGTGCGTGGTTCAGCTCGTCGGAAGGCACATCGTCACCCAACGCATCGCGGCCGTTGTCGGTAAACCATAGCTCGCCCGTCTTCGGGTGCCAATCGAACCCCACCGAATTGCGCACGCCCCTGGCGAAGACCTCGAGTCCGCTGCCATCGGCGTTCATGCGCATGATGTTGGCGTAACGGGCGGGATCCGGCTCGCAGATGTTGCATGGCGCCCCCACCGGAACATAAAGCTTGCCATCGGGTCCGAACGCAATGAATTTCCAGCCGTGCGAGCCACTGGCTGGAAAGTGGTCGCTGACCACCACCGGGTTGGGCGGGCGATCGAGCGCGCTTTCGATGTTGTCCAGACGCAAGATGCGATCGACCGCGGAAAAGTACAGCGCTCCGTCACGAAAGGCGACTCCCGCCGGTTGCCGCAGCCCGCTGGCAATCACCCGCACGCGCGCCTTGTCGGGATCGTCATTGGAAGCGAGCGTGACCGCATAAACCTTGCCCGCTTCCCGCGATCCGACGAAAAGAGTGCCGTGGGCGCCCCAGGTCATCTCGCGGGCATTCGGCACCCGTGCCACGACGGCGATGGAAAACCCCGCCGGCAGCTTGATGGTGTCGAGCGGCAATGCGTCCTGCCCGCCGGCCGCACCGGCACCCGTCATGGATATACCGGCAAGAATCATAATCAGCAGCTCCAACCAACGTCGAGGCAAGCACATCGAAACGCCTTTCAATAGAAGATTCATAAATCAACCACCTAGCTCTCTAGCGTCATCTCC
>JANXZT010000332.1 GCA_025355395.1 Betaproteobacteria bacterium | reverse complement strand
GCTGCGTGAAAAGCATTTTCACAACCAGGTCTTCGACCGCATCGATGCGCTCGAAGACCACTTGGTCGTCGCGCTACGCGAGCTCGAAAACGACCCCGATCGCGTCAAATCCATCACCGGATGGGACTGGATTATTAATTCAGTTTCTAATGCGAATTAGAATAAGGCGTCGCGCAACAATAAAGAGAAGTCCTTTGATGCCCCCGAGATGATCGAATTCAAGAGAAGGTGCTCTGCAATTCAGGCAAAACATCCTGACTTCCCAAGGCAAGTAATCCTCTTCACGATGATTATTTTCAAGTTTGAGGGCCAATCCATATCGGCGAGTTATGTTATTGCCCGCCTATCTGGGCAGGCTTCTTAGCATCCATAGCGCAAGCGCGGGTCGGGGATTTGGTATCCGGCGAGCGGTTGCACGAGTTGCCAGATGCCCCGATTCAAGTGTAACCGTCAGCCGCATACCGTCTTGCGGTTGAGGCATTGAGGGTGAAGGTGTCCACTAGCGCTAACGTTCCCCGCGCTTTTTCTGCGGGACGGTTCTCGCCGGTGACGTGACCGGCGCAGCGACGTGACGCCGGTGAGGGCGTGGCTGCGAAACGTAGCCGTATGGGTACACATACGGCTGCGGCGCAACGTAGGGCTCCGGTGGTGCCGCGGCCGCTTGCGCCGTGATACGCGCGGCGCGGTCGGCTTCATCGGCCTTGGCTCTTGCTGCCAGGCGCTCGCTTAGGACTTTGCCGGCCTCTGCCGCTGCGGTTTGATCGATCTCTCGCACGACGTTTGGATGAATAGTCACCTCGCCGCCCGTCTCCCCGGTGCAAGGCCAATCGCGAAATTCAATGCGACCATTTTGATCCGTGCATTTGTAGACGGCGTCGGCGTTCGCAGCAAACGCGGCCGACATGGCCACGCAGGCTAATACCGCGGGCAGGCCATTCATCGCTCTACTCCAGCGCATCCGAGAGCGAATGCTCGCAAGCCAGGCAACCGCAGTGGCCGTTGCATGGGTCAGCGCAGGCCGGCCCACACGTGCACGCAACCCGGATGTCCGCGAAGCCGGGGTGAAACCCGTCGGGTGGATACCGGCGCTTGCCTTCTTCGCTTGGCTTCGACCTGTCGATGTCAGTCATGTTGACTCCGGTGGCGCGAGCTCGTGCCCGATCGACCGCACAACGTCGCGGCCGGAACCCTCATCGGCTCGAAGTCTACGCGTTCGTCAGCGGGCATCCGGGCGAGCGTAAAATCTCGCAGCGCATACGAGAACCGCTTGAGATCCTCGTGGACTTCCGAATGGATTGTAAGCTTCAAGAATGATGGCCGCTCCCTGGCCGGGGGTCTTGAACCTGCCAGGCGCCCTGGCGAACGGCGTCTTGGCACATCAGCCACCCCGTCGATCGAAGCATCCCGCGCCTTCTCGCACCGCATACGTCGCCTCGTCTCGCCGCTACGCTGTCGCGGCGAGATGGAAAAGCAACGGCACTTCCAGCGTCTTCGCGTGCGCGACGCCATGCTCCCACAGTCCGTCTTCACCCCAGCAGTCGCCGTGGTCCGCACAGACGATGATCGTACCGTCGGCGAAGCGCTCCAACAGCGGCGCGAGCGCGGCGTCGCAATACTCGATGCAGGCAATCTGCCGCCGTCTTGCTTCGGCCGCATTGTTATTGGCGCCAAACGGCACCGCAGGATTGTAGGTGGCATCCCAGTGCGCGCCCTCGTGCCAGTACGGCACATGCGTTTCGGCCACATTGAGGAAAACGAAGGGTGGTGCGTCGGGCTTGAACTTCAATAACGCGTCGTTGATCCATGCGATCTGTCGCTTGACCGCTTGGCCGCCTGCATAGCCGAACATATCAAAGTCGGCGCTCAACACACGACCGGTCGGGCGCTCGGGATTGAACCAGCCGACGGCGCCTGAGCCGATCGTGCGATAGCCGGCGTTCTTGAGGCCATCGACGATGTTGCGACCCTTCAGGTTCATGTACGGAGGCACGACACCGGGGCCCCCGCCACCCTCCATGCGGAAGATCTTTCCGTATTTGGGATTCACAAACGGCTCCCGTCTCGAAGCATCTCCCGGCGTGAAACCCATGAAGAACGCTGCATGGGAACCGAACGTGAAATGCGAGGGCGCATTCGCACGCACCAGCGGCCCGATCGCTTTGAGGTTTGGCGCCTTGGCTTCGACAAATGCGTCGTAGCGGCAGGAGTCGAGGGTAACGAACAGGATCGAGCGTTGCATACGGGCTCACGGTGTTTCGCCGTGCAAACAACTTGCACGATGCGTCACCGAATTTTACCTCGTCGCACGCCTTTTGCGACAGGCGTTTACCGCCGGCCTGGACGTTTGTCGCGACTTCTTTGTCGCAATCTACGGCGGATCGAGAACACCCATCGCGATGAGATGCGCAACGATCATCGCTGCGGCCTCCTCCGGCGCGCTGACCGTGGTATCGATCCGGATCTCCGGATTTTCCGGGCGCTCGTAGGGAGAATCGATACCGGTGAAGTTCTTGAGCTCGCCGCGCCGCGCCTTCCGGTAGAACCCCTTGGGGTCACGTTGCTCGGCCACGCTAAGCGGCGTGTCCACGAACACCTCGCAAAATTCACCCGGCGTCACCAGAGCGCGCGCCATTCTCCGTTCGGCGGCAAATGGCGAGATGAAAGACACCAGAACGATCAGGCCCGCGTCCACCATCAGCCGCGCGACTTCGGCGACGCGGCGGATGTTCTCCACGCGGTCGGCTTCGGTGAAGCCCAGGTCCTTGTTGAGCCCGTGGCGGACGTTGTCGCCATCGAGCAGATAAGTGTGGCGGCCCCGCGCGTGGAGTCTCTTTTCAACGAGATTTGCGATGGTCGACTTCCCGGCACCGGACAGACCCGTCACCCACACGACGCAGGGCTTCTGCCCTTTGAGTAGCGCGTGCGCATCCTTGCCGACGTCGATCGCCTGCCAGTGGATATTCTGCGACCGGCGCAGCGCAAAGTGGAGCAGCCCTGCCCCGATCGTGCTGCCGGTCAACCGGTCGATCAAGATGAAGCCGCCCGTGTCGCGGTTTTGCGCGTAAGGATCGAAGGCGATCGGCTGGTCGAGGTTGATGTTGCAGACTCCGATCTCGTTCAGATGCAGGGTCCTCGCCGCCAGATGCTCGAGGGTGTTGACGTTGACTTTGTACTTCGGCGTGGCGATGGTCGCGCCGACGGTCTTCGCCCCGATCTTGAGCAGGTAGGAGCGCCCCGGCAGCATCTCCTCCTCGTTCATCCAGATAATCATCGCCTGGAGCTGGTCAGCGATGCCGGCCGGCGAAGCCGCGGCCGCGAGCATGTCGCCGCGACTGATGTCGACGTCGTCGCCGAGCGTAATGGTGATCGATTGGCCGGCCGCCGCATTGGCAAGATCGCCGTCGCGCGTCACGATGCGCGTGACCGTGCTCTCCTTGCCGGAAGGAAGGACGCGGATGCGATCGCCGGGGCGCACGCAGCCGCCCACGATACGGCCCGAAAAGCCGCGAAAATCAGAATTGGGGCGATTCACCCATTGAACGGGCATCCGGAACGGCGCGTCCTGGACCTCGTCTTCGATTTCGACTCTGTCGAGATATTCCATCAGCGTTGGGCCGTGGTACCAGCTTGTGTTCGCGCTCAAGGCCGTGATGTTGTCGCCCTTCAATGCCGAGACGGGAACGCAGACCGCATCCTCGAACCCGATCTCGCGGGAGAAGCCGCGATACTCGGCCTCGATCCGGTCGAACACCTCTCTGGAATAGCCGACGAGATCGAGCTTATTGATCACCAGCGCGACCTTGCGAATGCCAAGCAACGACGCAAGATAGCTGTGCCGGCGGGTCTGCGTCAGCACCCCCTTGCGCGCGTCGACCAGGATGACGGCTACGCTGGCCGTGGAAGCGCCGGTGACCATGTTGCGGGTGTATTGCTCGTGGCCCGGGGTGTCGGCCACGATGAAATGCCGCGTGTCGGTGGCGAAAAAGCGGTAAGCGACATCGATGGTGATGCCCTGCTCGCGCTCGGCGTTCAGGCCATCAAGGAGCAGCGCGAAGTCGAGATCGCCACCCTGGGTGCCGAATTTTCTGGAATCGGCCGCCAATGCCACGAGCTGATCTTCGTAGAGCATCTTCGATTCGTACAGCAGGCGCCCGATCAGCGTGCTCTTGCCGTCATCGACACTGCCGCAGGTGATGAAGCGAAGGAGGCTTTTATGCTCGCGGGATTCGAGGGCGTCGGCGGTCTTCCGGGAAGCGGGATCGGAACCGTGCGGCATCAGAAATATCCTTCCTGCTTTTTCTTTTCCATCGATCCGGTCGAATCAAAGTCGATGACTCGCCCTTGCCGCTCCGAAGTTTTCGCGCGCAGCATCTCCTCGATGATAGCGGGCAGCGTGTCGGCTTCGCTTTCGATGGCGCCGGTCAGCGGATAGCAGCCCAGCGTACGGAACCGCACTTTTCTCATCACCGGTGTTTCGCCGTGGTGCAGCGGCATTCGATCGTCGTCGACCATGATCAGGACGCCATCGCGCATGATGACCGGCCGTTTCCTGGCAAAGTAGAGTGGAACGATCGGGATGTTCTCGCGGTGGATGTATTGCCAGATGTCGAGTTCGGTCCAGTTCGAGAGCGGAAACACGCGCACGCTTTCGCCCTTGTTCTTGCGGGCATTGTAGAGCCGCCAAAGCTCCGGGCGCTGCATCTTGGGGTCCCAACGGGATTGCGCGGACCGAAACGAGAAAATACGCTCTTTGGCGCGCGATCTTTCCTCGTCGCGGCGCGCGCCCCCGAAGGCGGCATCGAAGCCGAACTTGCCGAGTGCCTGCTTGAGGCCCTGTGTCTTCCAGAGGTCTGTATGGACCGCAGACCCGTGCACGAACGGATTGATCGCCATCGCCAAGGCTTCGGGATTCACGTGGACGATGAGCTCCAGACCGAGCTTCTTCGTGATGGTCTCGCGAAACTCGATCATTTCCCGGAATTTCCATGTGGTATCCACGTGGAGAAGCGGGAATGGGGGCATGGATGGATAAAACGCCTTCATCGCGAGGTGCAGCATCACCGAGCTGTCCTTGCCCATCGAATACAACATCACCGGGCGCGTGCTATCGGCGATACCCTCGCGGAAGATGTCGATGCTTTCGGCCTCCAGGCGCTGAAAGTGGGTCAATGTCGTCATGCGCTTGGTTTCGGGTTTGGTGACCGAGGAAGAGGCGATCGTTGATGACGCGGAACCGCGCAGGACGTCACGGGCGACGACTCGGCCAACGCTGCCACCGGCGAGGGCGGGATGACGGATACGAAAATAAGCTTATCGCAATCCGTAGCCGAGCATCTCCATCATCGGCGCTGCAAGGTCGTTGAACTTCTTCAAATTTTCGGGCGTCCACTCGATGGAAGGGCCTCGGGAAGGATCGCCTGGTGTTAGCGAATCAGGTGAAAACTGTTGTGGCAATCCGCAGAATTCCAGTATGCCGGGCAAGGTTTTTTCCGTCACATCCTCGATCTTCAACACCATTTTGTTCGCAGCGGGAATGCGGGTGAAGCGTTCCGTGATGTTCGCGTTCACGTTGTTCCAGAACCAGCTGATCCGTTGCAGCCGATCAAAGGTGGTCCGGGACGAATACTCGGGTTCAGACGGATAGGGCGTGGGCTTGGCCAGAATCCAGGACAAAGCGCGCAAGTCGGCAGGACGATCCGGGTAAGTGCTGTCGCGTCTCGACCATGACCGGACGCAGGCGTAACCATCACGCACGAGATGAATGAACTTGGCGCGCGGGAACTTCGTGTGCAAATAGTTGATGAAGTTATAGGCGAACGGATTGGCATCGCAGTAGGCTATCGCATGCGTCTCGCACCACGCGATCGAAGTCGAGCGTTGGGTGAAACAAACGTCCATGAGCGCCATCATTCCGGAATCGGGATCGAACGTCCGCCTGAAAATGTCCTCGCTTGCATAGTGATACAAATATGCGTTGAATTCAGGCATGCAACCCATCGATACCTTTTTCCCGAGAAGCGCCGGAGGTCCGGCGCGCACGAGTCCGTAGCCCTCGTGTGTGCTGAAGGTGTTCGGTAACGACTCGAACACCTTCCAGGTCGTATGCGTGCCGCACCGGCCGGTGCCAAACACGAACACCAATGGGATGCTGGACATGGATTGGATATGAAATGACGAACGAAACGTTCAGCGTTTGGGGTTCTCGCTGAAGAACCGCAGCATCTCGCGCGCCGCATCCGGACCTTTCGGATCGGTGTACGTCCCTAGGGCACTGCCGCCTGACCACGCATGGCCTGCGCCATGGATGGACCATTGCTCCAGTACGGCGCGTTGCGCACCACTGCGTACGATGCGGCGGGTATACGCATGGCCATTCGGAGCGCGGCCAGCTTCCTCGGTGGTTTGCCATTCGACCCCGTCGATGCCGGATTCACGGCCTGAATGGCTTGCCTTCCACTGCGAGCCGAGTTGTTCGCCATTGCGCGCGTGCACGGTTGAATCGCGATCGCCGTGAAAAATGATGAGCGAGATATCGGTGCCCGATGCGCCCGAGAGGTCGCGTGCCTGCGTCGCGACCAGGCCCGGGCTTCCACGCTTCATCGCGGCCAACGCCGTGGGCAAATCCTGCGCCGCGCCGTAAGCCAGTCCGGAATGCACGCCGACCCCGGCATAGAGCTCAGGATAAGTGGCGCCCATGATCGCGGCCATCGCGCCACCGGATGAAAGCCCCGCGACATGGACGCGTCGCGCGTCGATCGCATAATCGTTCATCACTTGCGCGGTGATGCCCGCGATGAGCGAGGGCTCACCGCGCCCGCGCTGTTGCCCATCTGCATTGAACCAGTTCCAACACTGCGAGCCGTTTGCCGATCGCGGCTGCGCGGGGTAGGCCACGAGCCAGCGTTGCTCCTCGGCGAGCGCGTTCATGCGCGTCCCCGCGGCAAAATCGTCCGGCGTCTGCGTGCAGCCATGCAGCATGATGAGTAGCGGCAGCGGCTGACCGCAGTAGCCGCCGGGCACGTAAAGCTTGTATTGCCGGGTCCCGGCGTGATTGCTGAATGTCAGCGTGAGAAATCGCCCCTGAGTGCCAGTACCGATTACGGTGTCGGCGGATGACGCACCTGACGCGGCGCGCTCGGGCGCGCAGGGGTGCGCGACGACTGGCGCCGCCGGGTGAACCCGTTCGAAGCGACCCTCGATTGCTGCGTCGTTACTCGCTTCACCGATCGATGCGCCAGCTTCGTGCGTTCCGAAGCCCTGCAAGTTGTTCTGGATCGCGGCGGTCGCTTCCCTGAGACTGCCCGAGCGCATCAAACGCATTGCATCTGCCATCGCGCCTTGCACGGCGGCTTGCTTGAACAACAGTCCCGATTTCATTCACTCCCTAACGATGTTGATTGATCAATGCGTGCGATCGGCGAGCGCCGTTTTTACGGCAGCACTCGCGTGCAAGGCGCCGAGGACGTGCACCGATTCGATAGTGGCTCGCGCGAGTTCGGGCGAGACATCGTCCGCAATGCGGGCGAGGCCGAGCACTTGAATGTGCAGCGTTTCACCGTGTGCGCGGATTGCTTCGAGTCGCGCGCGCGTGAAATCCTCCAGTCCCAATACGAATGTCCTGCGCGCGACCGTGTGTTTCACGACGTCCGCGTGGACCGCGAGCTGGTTCCGGATGGCGGTGCGGATGAAATCGGAACGGTTCGAGTAGAACCCCTCCTGCACCAACAGATCGATCTGGCCCAAGTCGATGAAGCCGAGGTTAAGCGTGAGTTTTTCGGACTCCGGCACGCGTTGCCTTGCCTGCGCCTTAACCGCTACCATCTGTATACCATCCCCATACCAGTCATATACAATCCATTAGGATGGTATAGTGCATCAGCCGAATTGAAAGGTCAAGCCGCCGATTGGCCCTCCATGACCTTCTTGTAAAGCCCCGGCTGGTCTGGGCCCACTGGCGCCACGGTTCCAGGAGCGCGACCGCTGCCACACGATAGCTATAAGTCGGCTTTGACCGCCGGTTCCGGCAACGTGCACCCGGGGTCTTGATTCCAGGCCGATCTCGCGTAACGGGAATTGATGCCCTCGTAGATCAACTCAAAGACGACGGGTCGATAGGTGACGACCGGCATGGTCATCAAGGTCTGGAGCGCCTCCATCATCGTGTCTCTCACTTCCTCGAAGGTACTGGCGCTTTCATGACAGTGATGAAGATCGAATTCCCAATCGTGAATCAGGTACGCGGGGCCGTATTCCCACGGCGATAATCCTTGCTTCCACCAGAACTCGCGCGGGATGCTGCCTCCGTCGGTGAACATTCGACCCGGCGTTATCTGCTCGCCGGTCGAACGGCTGAAACGCAACGGGTGCGCGCCATCCGGCACGTACTCGAAGAAGCGTTCGTTGACCCAGTTGAGATGAATCGAATCCACGTTTTCGAGCCGGCCCATCGGGAAGCTCTCGATGTCGACGGCAAACGCCCGCTGGATTCCATCGGGTTCGAAGGGGGCTCGGTCGGGCATGCGCTGGCGAAGATCCCGGAACAGCGCCATCTTTCGCTTCAGAGCTTCATCGCGATTTGCCATGGCGCCTCTTCTGAACATGGTTTCAAAGTCCGTGCACCCGGTAAACGCAACGACGCTCCGCAAACGGGCGGTGCGCATTCAGCGGGTGTTGGCGAGCCGGCCGCTGCCGGTAAGCGTAGGGGCTATCGCTCACGCTAGGTCTCGTCCCTGTTCGACGCGTCCTCGCCATCTTAGTGCTTCGCCGAGCGGGTGTACCGCGATAGCCCGGAATCGGCTACTCTTTCAGCGTGTGACGCCCGGCCGTCCTTCCTTCCAGAGGGCGACGGAATCGTCCCCACGGCCGAACGGAAGCAACGCATGAATTTCCTCTGGCCTCACGCCCTTTGGTTGCTGCTGCTGGTGCCCGCGCTCGCGGGCGCTTATGTATGGATGCTGCGGCGGAAAAAAGCGGGTGTGCGTTACGCGAGCCTGATGCTGATCCGCGATGCGCTGGGCCCGACGCAGCGGTTTCGTCGCCACGTTCCGCCGCTGATGTTCCTCATCGGCCTCATGGCGGCGATCATTGCGATCGCGCGTCCAACAGCGATCGTCACTCTGCCTTCCGAGCAACGCACGATCATCATGGCAATGGATGTCTCGCTCAGCATGAAAGCGACCGACGTCGAGCCCAATCGTCTCGCAGCCGCGCAGGCGGCGGCCAAGGCGTTTGTGATGGATCAGCCAAAGGACGTGAAGATCGGCATCGTGGAGTTCGCGGGCACGGCCTCGGTCGCGCAACCTCCTACGTATAACCGCGAGGACGTCATCGCGGCCATCGACCGCTTCGAGGTACAGCGGCACACGGCCATCGGCAGCGGCATCATCGTTTCGCTCGCGACCCTGTTCCCGGACCAGGGCATCGAGGTGAGCTCGGTCAGGACGCGGGGGGGCTCGTCTCGTGACAGCACGCGCAGCGCGCCGATCGACAAGCCGACCAACACCGAGAAAGTGCCGCTCGCGCCCGTCGCCCCGGGCTCGTATAGCTCCGCCGCAATCATCCTGCTCACCGACGGGCGTCGCACCACGGGTCCGGATCCGATGGATGCGGCGCGAATGGCCGCAGATCGTGGCGTGCGTGTCTACACTGTTGGCTTCGGCACGGCCGAAGGGGGGCTCGCAGGCTACGAAGGCATGTCGATCTACATGCGCTTCGACGAGGAGACGCTGCGCGGCATCGCGGAGATCACGAACGGCGAATTCTTCTATGCAAGCACCGGGCACGACTTGCGCAAGATCTACGAGCGGCTGAACAGTAAATTCGTGCTCGAGAAAAAAGAGACCGAAATTACCTCGATCACCACCGCGCTTGCCGCCGTGCTGGTGATGGTGGCCGCCGGACTATCGGTGCTCTGGTTTAGCCGCGTCGCCTGATGCGGAATTGATCTTGGCGTAACATCGGCCTTTGCGCCGGTGGCCTACGCTTCGGCGCCCGCCCACCGCGCCTATGCCCGGAGCCAGACCATTGCGTGATTCCGCTCTCTTTCGTGCACCACGCCGTTCGGCATGGCTTTATGGAGGCGTGCCGACCCCATGATTCCGCACGAGACCCAGCACGCGATCCCGTCGTATCTTTCGAAAGACCATATTGGCGCTTGGGGGATCTTCCTGCAGCAGGTCGAGCGGGTAACGCCTTACTTGGGCGAGCTCGGGTACTGGGTCGAATCGCTCAAGCGGCCCAAGCGCATCCTGATTGTGGATGTCCCGATCAAGATGGACAACGGCACGGTCGTGCACTACGAGGGCTATCGCGTGCAGCACAACACTTCACGCGGGCCGGGCAAAGGTGGGGTGCGGTTCCATCAGGATGTGACGCTCTCCGAAGTAATGGCCCTCTCGGCGTGGATGACCGTCAAAAATGCGGCGATTGGCGTACCGTTCGGCGGCGCGAAAGGTGGCGTGCGCTGCGACCCGCGCGATCTATCGATGGCCGAGCTCGAGCGGGTCACGCGCCGCTACACGAGCGAAATCGGCTTCATTATCGGTCCGGACAAGGACATCCCGGCGCCCGATGTCAACACCAACGAGCGGATCATGGCCTGGATGATGGATACCTATTCCGTCAACCAGGGCCGTACCTCCACCGGCGTGGTCACCGGCAAGCCCGTTTCCCTTGGCGGCAGCCTTGGCCGGCACGACGCCACCGGACGCGGCGTTTTTGTCGTGGGCCGCGCCGCTGCGGAGAAGCTCAATCTCGCCATCCGCGGCGCGCGCGTCTGCGTGCAGGGCTTCGGCAACGTGGGCACATCGGTCGCGCGATGCTTTCACAACGCGGGCGCCCGCATCACTACGGTGCAGGACGTGTCAGGAACCATTCACAACGATCGCGGACTCGACATCGATGCCCTGGTGGGCCTCCAGGCATCGGGCGAACCGATCACTGCGTTGCGCGAGGCCGAAACAATCGAGAACGACAACTTCTGGGATGTGCCCTCGGAGTTTCTTATTCCGGCTGCGCTCGAACAGCAAATCACCGAGCGCAATGCCGGCCGCATCCAGACCAGGATATTGCTCGAAGGCGCGAATGGGCCCACCACGCCCGAGGCCGATGACATCCTGAACGATCGCGGCGTTTTGGTGGTGCCCGACGTGCTCGCGAACGCCGGCGGCGTCACGGTCAGCTACTTCGAGTGGGTGCAGGACTTTTCCAGTTTTTTCTGGTCGGAAGAAGAGATCAATCGCCGCCTGGACGGCATCATGGCCGACGCTTTCGCGACCATCTGGGAAACCTCGCGGCGCGAGAAAGTATCCCTGCGTACGGCGACGTTCATCGTCGCCTGCAAACGTGTCCTCGAGGCCCGGCAGTTGCGCGGCCTGTACCCTTGATCGCCGCCTGACGGCCGGATGGCCGGGTGCAATCCGGAAACCGAGCCTGGTTTCGGTGATATGGAGTAGCGCGTCTGTCTATGATCCAAGAGCTGCCGGCACTGGTCCCCATGCGTTTCACAATTGCGACTTACAACATCCACAAGGGGTTTTCGCACCTCGCGCGCCGCATGGTGATCCATGAGGTGCGGGATCGCCTGCACGGGCTCTCGGCCGACATCCTGTTCCTGCAGGAAGTCGTTGGCGTGAGCGAGCGGCACGCGGACCGGTATCACGATTGGCCGGTGAAGCCGCAACATGAGTTCATCGCGGGTGAGCGGTGGCAGGAGATCTGCTACGGCAAGAATTGCATCACTCCGCACGGGCATCACGGCAACGCGGTGCTTTCGCGCTTTCCCATCACCGCGCACGAAAATATGGATATTTCCGCGCATGCATTCGAGAGCCGCGGCATGCTCCATTGCGAGATCGATCTGGGGAAGGGGAAGCCCAAGCTTCACTGTCTCAACGTGCATCTCGGGCTGTTCGAGCGCGGCCGGCAGTGGCAGATTCGCGCGCTGTGCGAGCGGATCCGGGCGACCGTGCCCCGCGACGAGCCGATCATCATCGCCGGCGACTTCAACGATTGGCGCCACAAGGCCAACCGGATGCTGATGGATCAGCTTGGCGTCGACGAGGTGTTCCAGCAAGTGCGCGGCCGGCCGGCGCGCACCTTTCCTTCGGTGCTGCCTGTATTCCGCCTGGATCGCATCTATTCGCGTGGATTGCGTATTCTCGATGCGCGGGTGCATTACGCCTTTCCCGCAGCGCGCATGTCGGATCATGCGGCACTGGCGGCGACCTTCGAGACCACGCAGGCCACATGAAGCGTTGGCGGACAAGCGAAGCTGGACGACCTCCGACGTCCGCCGGGCGGGGTCCTCGCGGCTGGCGGAAACACGCGGGCGCTCGCCCGCGATCTGCACCGGGATGAACAGCTACAAGCCGGGCAATCGGATTACCCTGTTGCGCAACGGGACCGAGTACTTTCCGGCGCTGCTCAGCGCCATCGATCGCGCCGATCGCGAAGT
>JANXZT010000324.1 GCA_025355395.1 Betaproteobacteria bacterium | reverse complement strand
CTTTGCAGGCGATGAACATGACGCCGCCCGTGGTGCTCCTGATGGGTCCGACGGCGTCCGGCAAGAGCGCGCTTGCGCTGACGCTTTCGCGGCAGTTCGGCGCTGAGATCGTGAGCGTGGACTCGGCGCAGATTTACCGCGGCATGGATATCGGCACGGCCAAGCCCGATCGCGCGGCCCGTGCGCATACGCCACATCATCTCATCGACATCCTCGACCCTGATGCTACGTATTCGGCGGCGCAATTTGTCGCCGATGCGCACGCGGCCATTCTCGCCATCCGGGCGCGTGGCCGAGTGCCGCTTCTCACCGGCGGCACGATGCTGTACTTCAAGGCGCTGCTCGAAGGCTTGAGCGATCTGCCTCGAGCCCACCCGGCGACGCGACAGGCGATCGACGCGCGGGCCGCGCGTGAAGGTTGGGGAGCCTTGCACGCGGAGCTTGCCCGGGTGGACCCCGTGACGGCGAAGCGCCTCGCACCTCAAGACGCTCAGCGCATCCAGCGCGCGCTTGAAGTTTTCGCGCTCACGGGCTCGCCGCTGTCTTCACTGCAGGGTATCCGACACACTCCGAACCCTCTCGGGCCGTTGGTTTCGATCGCACTGCTGCCGTCGGAACGCTCTCGACTGCATCAGCAAATTGCCGATCGCTTCGATGCCATGCTGGCGGCAGGCCTTGTGGACGAGTTGCGCGCGTTGCGCAATCGTTTTGCCCTTTCGGCGGCGATGCCCTCGATGCGGTGCGTGGGATATCGCCAGGCGTGGGAGCATCTGGAGGGCCGATCAAGCGCGGCGCAATTGCGCGACAAGGGCATTGTCGCCACCCGTCAACTCGCCAAGCGGCAGTTCACGTGGTTGCGCGCGCTGCCGGTGGTAGCGTTCGATCCTTCCGCGCCCGGCACTGCGACGGCTATTGCGGACCTGGTAGCGGACGCGCTCGTCCGGATCGGGTCGGGAAGGGGAAACGCATTCCTTTCGGCGCGCGAGGAAGGGCAGGCGATGCTTTAGCTGCCGGCGCTTGCACAACGTCCAGATTGTAGCTACCTTGGATGACTTACTGCGCTGCAGCACAAGGACAACGATGGCCGGACGTACCCTTTACGACAAGCTTTGGGAAAGCCACGTCGTTCGCTGTGAAGCGGATGGCACGGCGCTCCTCTACATCGACCGGCATCTCGTGCACGAAGTGACGAGCCCCCAAGCGTTCGAGGGCTTGCGGCTCGCGGGCCGCAAGCCCTGGCGCATCGAGTCGATTGTCGCGACCGCGGACCACAACACGCCCACCAAGGATTGGGCGCAAGGCATCCGCGACCCGATCTCGCGTATCCAGGTCGAGACCCTCGATGCCAACATTGCCGCGACCGGTGCGAAGGCCTATTTCCCGTTTCGCGACCGGCGCCAGGGCATCGTACATGTGATCGGACCGGAGCAAGGAGCGACACTCCCCGGCATGACGGTAGTGTGCGGCGACTCTCACACCAGCACCCATGGCGCCTTCGGGGCGCTGGCTTTTGGCATTGGCACTTCCGAAGTCGAGCACGTGCTGGCCACGCAGTGCCTCATCACCAGGAAAGCGAAGTCGATGCTGGTACGCGCGGAAGGACGATTGCCGGCGGGGGTGACGGCCAAGGATCTGGTGCTGGCGGTGATCGGGCGCATCGGCACCGCGGGAGGAAGCGGCTTTGCCATCGAGTTCGCGGGCGCGGCGATCCGCGCGCTCAGCATGGAGGGGCGCATGACGGTGTGCAACATGGCGATCGAGGCCGGCGCGCGCGCCGGCATGGTCGCCGTGGACGACACCACCTTCGATTACCTGCGCGGGCGACCGTTTGCGCCGATGGGTGAGTTGTGGGACAAGGCAATGGCGTATTGGCGCACGTTGCGCAGCGACCCGGAGGCGACGTTCGATCGCGTCGTCGATGTCGACGTTTCGTCGCTGCGGCCGCAGGTTACCTGGGGTACGTCACCCGAAATGGTGGTGGCGGTCGATGGGCGCGTTCCCGATCCCGACAACGAACGTGACCCGACCCGGCGCGAGGGCATGGCGCGGGCTTTGCAATACATGGGCCTCACCCCCAACACCCTGATCGCGGAAATTGCGATCGACAAGGTGTTTATCGGCTCCTGCACCAATTCCCGCATCGAGGATTTGCGCGCGGCCGCAGAGGTGGCGCGTGGCCGGCACGTCGCGCCCAACGTCAGGCTGGCAATGGTGGTGCCGGGCTCGGGCCTGGTGAAGGCACAAGCGGAGCGCGAGGGTCTCGACCGCGTGTTTCGCGATGCGGGCTTCGACTGGCGCGAGCCGGGATGCTCGATGTGTCTTGCCATGAACGATGACCGGCTGGAGCCAGGCGAGCGCTGCGCGTCCACATCCAATCGCAATTTCGAAGGCCGCCAGGGGGCGGGCGGCCGCACCCATCTCGTCAGCCCGGCAATGGCGGCCGCCGCCGCGATCGCCGGACATTTCGTCGACATCCGTCGGCTTGTGTAGTCCCTTCTCAAAGGAAAATAACTATGTGGAAGAAGCTCGCAGCACTCGCAACAGTGGCAGGCCTCGCCCTCGTCATCGCCGGATGCAACACGGTGGCAGGTGTGGGCAAGGACGTGAAAGCGACCGGAGGCGCCGTGGAAAAGGCCGCCGACAAGAACAAGTCCTACTGATGAATCCATTCCGCATCGTCACCGGCCTGGTGGCGCCGCTCGATCGCGCCAACGTCGACACCGACGCGATCATTCCCAAGCAGTTCCTGAAGTCGATCAAGCGCTCGGGCTTCGGCCCCAACCTGTTCGACGAATGGCGCTACCTGGACCGGGGCGAGCCCGGAATGGACAACAGCCACCGGCCGGAGAATCCGAATTTCGTGCTGAACCTGCCGCGGTACCGGGGCGCGGAAATCCTGTTGGCACGTCGCAACTTCGGTTGCGGCAGCTCGCGGGAACACGCGCCGTGGGCGCTTCTCGACTTCGGCTTCCGGGCACTGATTGCGCCCTCTTATGCGGACATCTTTTTCAACAACTGTTTCAAGAATGGACTCCTGCCGATCGTGTTGCCGGAAAATGCATTGGACGCGTTGTTCGACGCGGCTAACGTCCATCCCGGGTTCGCGTTGACCATCGATCTCGAGCGGCAGACCGTGGCAACCCCCGACGGCGCGATGCAGTGGCGTTTCGAGCTCGAAGCGTTTCGCAAGCATTGCCTCCTGAACGGGCTCGACGAAATCGCCTTGACGCTCGGGCATGCGGACGCTATACGCGATTTCGAATCGCGCCGTCTTCACGAGCAGCCGTGGCTCGCCTGATGGGGGTGCCGCATTCGGGATGGACGCGCGCTTCGCAGCACGAAATCCATCGATGAAGATCGCCGTCCTGCCGGGCGACGGCATCGGACCGGAGATCGTGGCCGAAGCGCTGAAGGTACTCGAGGTGCTGCGGGGCGAAGGGGTGGCGATCGAGACCGAAACCGCGCCGATCGGCGGCGCCGGCTACGACACGGCGAGGCAGCCGCTGCCGCCCGCTACCCTGGCCCTTGCCCAAAAGGCCGATGCGATCCTGTTGGGCGCAGTGGGGGGCCCGCAGTACGACGCCCTCCCGCGCGCATTGCGGCCGGAGCAGGGGATCTTGGGTATCCGCAAGGCGCTCGGGCTGTTCGCCAACCTGCGGCCCGCGTTTCTCTATCCCGAGCTTGCCGATTCCTCTTCGCTCAAGCCCGAAATCGTTGCCGGACTCGATCTCCTCATCGTCCGCGAGTTGACGGGTGACATCTATTTCGGTCAGCCCCGCGGACGGCGCGTCAATGCCGGCGGCGAGACCGAGGGCTTCGACACGATGCTCTACAGCGAACGCGAGATTGCACGCATCGCCCGGGTCGGATTCGAGGCGGCGATGAAGCGAAGCCGGCGGCTATGCTCGGTCGACAAGGCGAACGTGCTCGACACCAGCATTCTCTGGCGCGAAGTTGTCACCGGCATGGCGGCCGATTATCCGGAGGTGGCGCTCACGCACATGTACGTCGACAACGCGGCGATGCAACTCGTGCGCAATCCAAAGCAGTTCGATGTCATCGTGACCGGAAATCTCTTTGGCGACATTCTTTCCGACGAGGCTTCGATGCTGGTCGGGTCCATCGGCATGTTGCCCTCGGCCTCGCTCGATGCCGCCAACAAGGGTCTCTACGAGCCGATCCACGGGTCCGCCCCCGACATCGCCGGCCAGCGGAAGGCGAATCCGCTCGCGACCATCCTGTCGCTGGCGATGATGTTCAGGCATACGTTCGAACGCGCGGATGTGGCCGGCCGTGTGGAGCAGGCGGTGCGCAAGGTGCTCCGACAGGGCCTGCGCACGGGCGACATTGCAGCGTCCGGACAGGCGGGGGTGAGCACGAACGCCATGGGGGACGCGGTGGTCGCTGCGCTGCAGCATTGATGCCAAACGCGTGCTACAATTTTCCGATGCCAGCCCGTAATACCCACCGCGCGCATTACCGCCTGACTGACTGCCCGACCGACCGCCTGACCGGCGCGCCGGTGCGCGTTCACCGATCTTCATCGCGCGTCGCTGGCGTCAAAACGACGACGGTCAAAACGGCCTGACGGCTGCGTCACCTCCGCTTCGTCCCCCGCGAGCGGCGGGACGCCAAGCAAAGCGGGGAGCAAGGAACCTTCGCCACCGCGCGTGAGGTTGCCAGGGTGATTCCAATGCGAGTGGGCTTTGTCGGTTGGCGTGGCATGGTGGGGTCCGTGCTCATGCAGCGCATGCAGGCCGAGCAGGATTTCGCGCTCATCGAGCCGGAGTTCTTCACGACGTCCAACGCGGGAGGCGAAGGGCCGGCCATTGGCAAGCCCACACCGCCGCTTACGCGCGCCGACGACATCGACGCCTTGGCGAGCCTCGACACCATCGTCACCTGCCAGGGCGGCGATTACACCACCGCCGTTTACCCCCGGTTGCGCGCTCACGGATGGAAGGGCTATTGGATCGACGCGGCTTCGGCCCTGCGCATGAAGGACCACGCCGTCATCGTATTGGATCCGGTCAATCGTCGCGTGATCGACCAGGCGCTTGGCCGTGGCGTCCGCGATTTCATTGGCGGCAATTGCACCGTGAGCCTGATGATGATGGGTCTTGCGGGATTGTTTGCGCGCGATCTCATCGAGTGGATGACGTGCATGACCTACCAGGCCGCATCGGGGGCCGGTGCGCAGAACATGCGCGAGCTCCTGGCGCAGATGGGCGCGCTGCACCGCGCGGCGGCGCCGCTCCTTGCCGATCCTGCGTCGGCGATTCTCGACATCGATCGCGCGGTGGTGGGTGCGCAGCGCGATCCGGGATTTCCCACCGGTGAGATCGGCGCGGCGCTCGCTGGGAGCCTCATCCCGTGGATCGACCAGGATCTCGGCAACGGCGTGAGCCGGGAAGAATGGAAGGGTGGGGCGGAGACCAACAAGATTCTCGGCCGTGGCGCGGGTGATGCGTCGCCGGCGATTCCGGTGGACTCGCTCTGCGTGCGCATCGGCGCGATGCGTTGCCATAGCCAGGCACTCACCATCAAGTTGCGCCGCGATGTGCCGCTTTCCGAGATCGAGGACATGCTGGCGAGCGCCAACGAGTGGGTGCGCGTGGTGCCCAGCACCCGGGAAGAAAGCATCCGTCGCTTGCAGCCCGCCGCCGTGACCGGCAGTCTCGAGGTGCCGATAGGGCGGCTGCGCAAGCTGGCGATGGGTGGCGAGTATCTGGGCGCCTTCACCGTGGGCGATCAATTGCTCTGGGGCGCCGCCGAACCGCTGCGGCGGATGCTCCGTTTGCTGATCGAACACTGAATCGCGGCGTTTTCCCGCCCATAACTCACCTGGCCATGCGGGGGTTTCGATGAACCGGACGGCATCGGCGATGGACATCCGGTGCGGTTGTTCCGCCGCTGACGTAACAATGCAACAATGGTCATCGTGGAGACAACGCAATCGCTCGCCCGACGTCCGTGCACAAGATGTTGTGGGGTATAACTGCGATCAACCCAAGCCGTTGCGGCGGCCGCGCAAAGTCTTACCGCGTGGTCCAAGCTAGGCGGGTATCGTGGATTGGAGCGGCGCAATCTAATACGTAGGTTCAGCTTGCCCGCCTAAGCCCATGATGTTAAGTTAGCTTACAGTCCGAAAATCTTCGGAAGGGGTCGGCATGCGAGCAAAACCCATCCATACCATCAGCCTGTTGGCGAGCGCGATTGCACTGGCGCTGCCGTCTACAACACTTGCCCTCGGCTTGGGCAGGCTGACGGTTCAATCGTCGCTCGGACAGCCTCTTTCGGCGCAAATCGAGTTGACTTCGGCAACCAAGGACGAGCTCGATTCGCTGGCGGCAAAAGTGGCCGATCCCGGGCTCTACCGGCAAAACAATCTTTCGTACCAGGGCGTGCTGGCACGCGCCCGCGTTACCTTGGAACGCACCCAGGGCGGGCAAGCGTACCTGCGCGTTGCCACAGTGAGTCCGGTCAACGAGCCCTACCTCGATCTCATGGTCGAGCTCAACTGGTCTGCGGGCCGTGTCGTTCGCGAATACACGTTTCTGCTTGATCCGCCAGGTCTTGTGGCCGCGACGCCCGCAGTTGATCCCGTGGCGCCGGCGCGCGGGGCCGGTAGCACTGCAGCACGCGCTGCTCCGGCGGCCTCGACCGCCGCCAGCGCCGGCGGGACGCCCGCGCGCGCTGAAGGCCAAGGCGGCGGTAGCGCGGGCGCAAGCTACACGGTTCGGCGCGGAGATTCGCTGGCGCGCATCGCCGGCCAGACGAAGCCGGACGGCGTGCCGCTCGAGCAGATGCTCGTGGCGCTGTTCAAAAGCAACCCGGAGGCGTTCGACGGCGACAACATGAACCGGCTGCGCAGCGGCTCGATCATGAAGATCCCGAGCGCCGCGGAAGTCGAAGGGACCACGACATCCGAGGCGAACAGGGTCGTCCGCATGCAGGCTGCCGACTGGCGTACGTATCGCGATCGCCTCGCGGCGGGCGCGCCGGTGAGTGAGGGTGCGGGCGGCCGCCAGACCGGCGGCAGGATCACGACGGCCGTCGAGGAGCGCACCCCGGCCGCAGCAGCGGGCCGCGATCAGGTTCGCGTGTCGAGGGAAGCGGTCCAAGGCCGGGGCGCCGGTGCCACAGCGGAAGATGTCGTGGCCCGCGATCGGGCATTGAAAGACGCTCAGGCGCGCATCGCCGAACTCGAAAAGACGCTAAAGGACTTGCAGCGCGTCGTCGAGTTGCGCAACCCGACCATGGCCCAGCTGCAAACCCAGGCCGACGCCGGCAAGGCCAAGGCGGCCGAGCCCAGGGCGCCAGCGCCCGCAGTCGCACCCGGCGCAGGGGCTGCAGCGGAGCCGCCGAAAGCATCCACGCTGTCCAAGGCCGAGCCCATGGCGCCGCCGAGGGCTCCGGAACCTGCCGTCGCGCCGCCCGTGGCCGGCGCATCGAGCGCCACCAGCAGCGCTGCACCGGCCGTCGTGCCTCCCCCCGCGAAGAGCGAACCGGCCAAGGATCTGGCCAAAACGGCTAAGGCGGAACCGGCCTCGTCGCCGTCGATGATCGACGACATGCTCACCAACACGCCGTCCTGGGTCATCGGTGCCGGAGCGCTCGCGCTTCTCGCCGGATTCGCGGCGCTCTTCGCCGCGCGGCGGCGAAAGACGGCGAACTTCGAAGACAGCATCATCTCGGGCACCGACATCAAGTCGAACACTGTATTCGGGTCGACCGGTGGGGGCATCGTCAACACCGGTGAAAACTCGCTCGCGAGCGATTTCAGCCGCGAAGGCTTGAGCAGCATCGACACCGATGAGGTGGACCCGATCGCCGAGGCGGAGGTATACCTTGCCTACGGCCGCGACGCGCAAGCTGAAGAAATCCTCAAGGACGCGCTCAAGAAGGATTCCCAGCGCCAGGATGTTTACCTGAAGCTGCTCGAGATCCATGCCCAGCACAACAAGCCCTCCGCTTTCGAGGCGGTGGCCGCCGACCTTTTCTCGGTGTCGCGCGGCCAGGGCGACGCCTGGCACAAGGCAGTGGCCCTTGGGCGCCAGCTCGATCCGAACAATCCGATGTTCGCCGAAGAGGGTACGGGTGCCGCCGCCGCCGCAGCTACAGCCGCCGCCGGAGCCGCGGCGATCGGCGCGGCCGTTGCCCGCCCGCCCGAACCATCGCTCCGCGCACCGGAAACGCCGCGCGGCGGCGATCCTTCGACGGCGCCCGTCGGGATTGCGGATATGCAGCGCGATCGCGGAATGGATTTCCAGCTCGACGAGGACATCTCGATCTCGCCTACCTCGGGCGCCACCAGGAAATCGGCCGCCGATATCCTGGCCGGGGCGCAAAGCGAGCTCGACAAGACGGAGCGGCATCACCCCGCAGGCATGCCTGGCGGCGCACCGCCCGGCGCGTCGATGGGGCAGGGAACCGACGCTTCCCGTGCGGCCGACTCCAGGTTCGACCTTGATTTTCACCTCGATGACAACGATCGGTCGAAGCTCGCGCGCTCTGCCGGCGCTGCATCGAGCCTCGCCCGGCCGCAGGCGGCCATCGATCTCGACAAGCTCGACCTCTCCTTTGATCCTGATCGCACAACCTTCGAGGACCCGACGCCGTCGGTGCTCGATGGCCAGTGGCATGATGCCGCCACCAAGCTGGATCTCGCCAAGGCGTATCAGGAGATGGGGGACATCGAAGGTGCACGCGAAATCCTGCAGGAAGTGCTGCACGAAGGCGACGACCAGCAAAAAAGCGAAGCTGGCGTGCTGCTCAAAAAGCTCGGCTAGCGAATCACCCGTCAGGGGCCTTGGGCGGCGGAGCCTTCCCGCCGCCCGTTTGTTTTTGCGCGCCGCCTCACGGCCCTGAACCGGCGTCGCCTGACCGTTCCCCATCGGCGCCGCCCATCCCATGCGGATCGCACTCGCGCTGGAATACAGCGGCACCCCATTCACCGGTTGGCAGTCGCAGCGCGATGGTGGAAGCGCGCAGGATGCGCTCGAACATGCACTCGGCGCGATTGCCGGCATGGCGGTGCGCAGCGTGGCCGCCGGCCGCACCGATAGTGGCGTGCATGCCGCGTTGCAGGTCGTGCATTTCGACGCCCGCGTGACGCGGCCCATGACCGCCTGGGTGCGCGGAGTGAATGCCCATCTGCCGGCCGCCATGGCGGTGCTCTGGGCACGGCCGGTGCCGGACGATTTCCATGCACGGTTTGCGGCAACCGCGCGCCACTACACGTACTGGCTCCTCAATCGTCCGGTGCGGCCCGCGCTCTTTGGCGGCCGGCTCGGCTGGTACCATCGGCCGCTCGACGTCGAGGCGATGCGGACATCGGCGCGGGCGCTTCTGGGCACCCACGATTTTTCCGCCTTTCGTGCCGCGCAATGCCAAGCCCGCACCCCGATCAAGACGCTTCATCGAGTCGATATCCTGCGCGAAGGCGAGCTCGTCCGTTTCAATTTTTCCGCTGATGCTTTCCTGCACCACATGATCCGCAATATGGTCGGCAGCCTGCTGCACGTCGGGGCGGGCAAAGCGCCTCCAGAGTGGCTGGGCGACGTGCTGCTCGGTCGCGATCGCACCCGCGCTGCAGCAACCTTCGCGCCCGATGGACTGTATCTCACCGGTGTCGACTATCCAGTCGTATTCGGCCTGCCGTGTACACGGCGCGAGGTGGAGTTTTCATGGCCGGAGGATGACGCCCCATGACTACGCACCGGACGCGCGTCAAGATCTGCGGCATCACCCGCATCGACGATAGTCTGGCCGCCGCGGAGGCGGGCGCCGATGCGATCGGGCTGGTGTTCTGGCACGGCACGCCCCGCCGGGTCGAGGTTCATGCCGCCGCGCGTATCGTTGCTGCGTTGCCGCCCTTTGTAGGCGCCGTCGGGCTTTTCGTCGACCCCACCGAGGTCGAAGTGCGGGCAGTGATGGAGCACGTGCCGCTGGCGGCGCTGCAGTTCCACGGCGATGAGACGCCCGCTTTCTGCCGGCGTTTCGGCCTGCCTTACGTGAAAGCGATTCCCGTCCATCGCCGGGCCACGGCGTCCGATTTGCTAGAATGGGCGGCTCGTTACGGTGACGCCGCCGGTTGGCTCTTCGACGCGCCGCCCGCAGCGGGATTGCCCGGCGGCACTGGGGAACGCTTCGACTGGTCGGCGCTGCCGGCCGTCACGCCGCGGCCGCTGGTGCTTTCCGGCGGGCTTCATCCCGGCAATGTCGTGGCTGCCGTACGCCTCGTGCATCCCTGGGCGGTCGATGTATCAAGCGGGGTCGAGGCCATCGGCCACGACGGCAAGCCGGTAAAGGGCATCAAGGATCCTTCGCGGATCGCCGCGTTCATCCAGGAGGTACGCAATGCAGATGGCTGACCTGCCGGATTCGCGCGGACATTTCGGGCCGTACGGCGGTGTGTTCGTGGCCGAGACGCTGGTGCACGCACTCGAGGAACTCGTGGAGCAGTACGCGCGCAATCGCAACGATCCCGGGTTCATCCATGAGTTCGAGGATGAGCTCACGCACTATGTCGGGCGGCCTACACCCGTGTATCACGCCCGCCGCTGGTCCGAAAAAGTGGGCGGGGCGCAAATCTGGTTCAAGCGCGAGGATCTCAATCACACCGGCGCGCACAAGATCAACAACTGCATCGGCCAGGCGCTTCTTGCGAAACGGCTCGGCAAGCCGCGCGTGATTGCGGAAACCGGCGCCGGCCAGCATGGCGTGGCGACCGCCACCGTAGCCGCGCGCTTCGGCATGGAATGCGTTGTCTACATGGGTTCCGAAGACATCCGGCGGCAGGCGCAGAACGTTTTTCGCATGAAGCTCCTTGGCGCATCGGTGGTCCCGGTGGAATCGGGCTCGAAGACGCTCAAGGACGCGCTCAACGAGGCCATGCGCGACTGGGTGACCAACGTCGAATCGACCTTCTACATCATCGGAACGGTGGCGGGACCGCACCCGTATCCGATGATGGTGCGCGATTTCCAGAGCGTCATCGGCAAGGAATGCCTGGTCCAGATGCCCCAGGCCGCCGGACGGCAACCCGACGCGATCATTGCCTGCGTGGGAGGCGGCTCGAATGCGATGGGCATCTTCTACCCGTATCTTGCCCACGAGCACGTTCGGCTCATCGGCGTGGAGGCCGCGGGCGAGGGCATCGCTACGGGACGCCACTCGGCATCGCTGACCGCGGGACGACCCGGCGTCCTGCACGGCAATCGCACCTACCTGCTCCAGAACGAGGACGGCCAGATTCGCGAGACGCACTCGATTTCCGCCGGCCTCGATTATCCCGGGGTGGGACCGGAGCATGCGTGGCTCAAGGACAACCACAGGGCCGAATACGTCACGATCACCGATGACGAGGCACTCGCGGCCTTTCACCAATGTTGCCGCATCGAAGGCATCATTCCGGCGCTCGAGTCGGCGCACGCGCTCGCCCATGCCGCAAAGCTTGCAGCGACCATGCCGCGCGACCGGATTCTGCTGGTCAATCTGTCCGGACGCGGGGACAAGGACATGAACACCGTAGCGGAGCGCTCGGGTCTTGCGTTTCAATGTCGCCCCGGGGGCGAGCCGGCAACGCGCGCGCAATGAATCGCATCGACGCGACGTTCACCCGCTTGCGCGCCGTTGGGCGAACCGCGCTCATTCCGTATGTAACGGGCGGCGACCCTACGCTGGCCGTGACGCTGGCCATCATGCACCAGCTGGTCGAAGCCGGCGCCGATGTCGTCGAGCTGGGAGTGCCGTTTTCCGATCCGATGGCCGATGGCCCGGTCATCCAGCGTGCCTCGGAACGCGCCCTCGCCCAGGGCGTCGGATTGAAGGATGTGCTGCAGCTCGTCGCCGATTTCCGTCGACGCGATGCGTTGACGCCGGTGGTGCTGATGGGTTATGCCAATCCGATCGAGGCGATGGGCGCGGCCGTGTTTGCGGAGCGGGCGCGATCCGCCGGAGTTGACGGCGTCCTGGTCGTCGATTACCCGCCCGAGGAGGCGGCAGAGTTCGCGGCATTGCTCGAGCTGCACCAGCTCGCGCCCATTTTTCTGGTGGCGCCCACCACGCCCGCCGCACGGCTGTCGACGATCGCAGCGCTGGCCCGTGGTTACGTGTATTACGTGTCGTTGAAGGGTGTAACAGGTGCGGGGCATCTCGATACCGCCGATGTCGCTCGGCATCTCGCCGAGATACGGCGCAGCATCGCGCTCCCGGTTGGCGTGGGTTTCGGGATTCGCGATGCGGCCAGCGCGCAGGCGATCGCTGCCCACGCCGACGCCGTCGTGATCGGCAGCCGCATCATCCAGGAAATCGAGACGGGCCCTCCCGACGCTGCCGCCGAGCGCGCCGGCGGCTGGCTCGCAGGCATTCGCGCGGCGCTCGATGCCGTCCGGAAAGAGGCGGCGTGAAGCTGCGGTTCATTCCCGGCGACAACCCGTTACACGCGGAGGACACGATGAGCTGGTTGCAAAAACTTCTCCCGCCGCGGATCAAGAGCACTCCCGGGGTGAAAAAAAACGCGGTGCCGGAGGGCCTGTGGGTCAAGTGTCCGGCGTGCGAGGCGGTGCTGTATCGCACCGATCTCGAGAACAACCTCGAGGTTTGCCCGAAATGCGCGCACCACCAGCGCGTGCCGGCGCGGCAGCGCATCGATCAGCTGCTCGACCCGGAAGGCCGCTTCGAGATCGGCTCCGAAGTGCTGCCGGTCGACACCCTCAAATTCAAGGACACCAAAAAATACACGGACCGGCTGGCTGCGGCACTGGAAGACACCGGTGAGACCGACTCCCTGGTTGTCATGCAGGGCAGCGTCAACAGCGTGCCCTTGGTGCTCGCCGCTTTTGAATTCGAGTTCATGGGCGGCTCGATGGGCTCGGTGGTCGGTGAGCGCTTCGTGCGTGGCGTGCGGGTCGCGTTTGACAATCGCCTGCCGTTTGTCTGCGTTGCCGCTTCGGGTGGCGCCCGGATGCAGGAGGGCGTGAATTCGCTCTTCCAGATGGCCAAGACCACGGCGGTGCTGCAGGAACTCACTCGCGCGCGCCTGCCGTTCATCTCGATCCTGACCGATCCGACGATGGGCGGTGTTTCGGCGTCGTTTGCCTTCGTGGCGGACGTTGTCATCGCCGAGCCGGGTGCGCTGATCGGATTTGCGGGCCCGCGCGTCATCGAGCAGACCGTCCGCGAAAAGCTGCCCGAGGGTTTCCAGCGCGCCGAGTTCCTGCTGGAAAAAGGCGCAATCGACATGATCGTCGACCGGCGGCAACTGCGCGCCGAGATCGCGCAGATTCTCGCCCAGCTCACCCGCCAGCCAGCACCTCCAGGCTGAACCGATGAGTCGTCCGCAGACGCTCGAAGATTGGCTCGCCTACCTCGAGACGCTGCATCCGAATCCGATTGCGCTCGGTCTTGACCGGGTGCACGAGGTGCTCGGCCGCCTGGCCGTGCGTCTCGATTGCCCCGTGCTCACTGTCACCGGCACCAACGGTAAAGGCTCGACCTGCGCGATGCTCGATGCGATGCTCCGCAGCGCGGGTTATCGCACCGGCATTTATACCTCGCCCCATCTGCTGCGCTACAACGAGCGCGTTCGCATCGGCGGCAAGGACGCTGCCGACGACGCGCTGATCGCTGCGTTCAACGCGGTGGAAGAGGCGCGGACCGCTGCCGGCGCGCCGGAAATAGCGCTGACGTATTTCGAGTTCGGGACGCTGGCGACCTTCGTTCTGTTCACGGAGGCGACACTCGATGCCGTCGTGCTGGAGGTCGGGCTGGGCGGCCGGCTCGATGCCGTCAACGTCATCGATGCCGATGTCGCCGTGCTGACTACCATCGACATCGATCATGTCGAGTATCTGGGCGCTGACCGCGCCGCGGTTGCGCGCGAGAAGTCGGGCATATTTCGTCCGGGGCGACCCGCCATCTGCGGCGATGCGAATCCACCGGCATCGCTCTTCGAGGAGGCCCGTTCGCGCGGCGCGCGGTTGCAGCGGATCGGCCAGGATTTCGGATTCGCGGTACAAGGCCGCCAATGGCGCTTTTTCAGCGCGGCCGGTGAGCGCTACGGTCTGCCGATGCCGGCGTTGCGCGGCGAATATCAATTGGCCAACGCGGCGTGCGCGATTGCGGCGCTGGAAGCCATCGCCTCCCGCCTGCCGGTGCACGCCGGTGCGATTCGCGAGGGGCTCTCGACCGTCGAATTGGCGGGCCGGTTTCAGGTCGTGCCGGGCCGTCCGACGGTCGTGCTCGATGTCGCCCACAATCCCCAGGCCGCCGGCGCATTGGCGGCCACCCTCGGCACGATGGGCTTTCATCCGGTCACGAGCGCCGTCGTCGGAATGTTGCGCGACAAGGACATCTCGGGAGTGATCGCGGCGATGCGTGGGCGCATCGACCGGTGGTACGTGGCGCCGTTGCCGGGACCCCGCGGGGCGAGCGCAGATGCATTGCGGCAACACCTTCTGCACGCCGGCATCGCGGAGGAAGCGATCATGGCGTGCGAATCGGTTGCGGCGGCGTTTGCGCTGGCGAGAGAGAACGCGTCCGAAGCTGATAGAATCGTCGTCTTCGGATCGTTCCTGACGATTGCTGCGGCGCTCGAAACACTGCGGGACCGCGCCTGATCCTCCGTCGACCATGGCTCCACGAACTACCGCTGTCGATCCCGCTGTGGATGAGTTGAAGCGCAAGGCGCGCCGCCGCCTGGTGGGTGCCATCGTGCTCGCGCTCGCAGCCGCGGTCATTTTGCCGATGCTTCTCGAAAAGGAGCCGCGTCCGTTGGGTGAGGATGTTGCGGTGAAGATTCCACCGATCGACGAGGGGAAGTTCACGAACCGGCTGTCCAATCCTGCGACGGACAGCACACCGAGGACGGCAGATTCGCCTAAGCCGGCGCGACCATCGGCAACGGTCGTGGCCCCCGCTGCGCCGGCGGTGTTGCCATCCCCCCCAGCCGCACCTGCCGCCGATTCCTCTGCCAACGCGTCTGCCGGCCGCAATACCGCGCCGGAAGCCGAGCAACGCCTGCCGGACCCCGCCGGGACCGTCGCCAAGGCGGAGACCAAGGCAGAAATTTCGGCCGAACAGAAGCCGGATCAGCGGGTCGAACGAAAGCCTGATGCCAAGGGGTCGCCGCCAGCAGCCGAGAGCGCGGTCGGGAAAGATGGCGGGGCGAACGCATTTGTCGTGCAGCTTGCAGCCTTTTCCGATGACAAGGGCGCCAATGCGCTCGCCTCGAAGCTGAAACGCAATGGATACCCCGCTTTCACCGAGCCCATCCAGACCCGCCGCGGCACGCTGTTTCGGGTTCGCGTGGGCGGCTACGCCAGCCGCGAGGCCGCCGGCTTCGCGCGCGACAAGCTGAAGGGCGACGGCTACAGCGGCATCATCGCGCCGGCGCGCTAGCCGTTGTTGGCCTTGGCGAGCTCCGCCTTCGAATGACGGTTTTCGATCTTGTCGTGATCGCCGTGGTCATGATTTCCGCGCTGCTTGCATTTATTCGAGGCGTCGTCCGTGAGGTGATCGCGCTTGCGGCATGGATCGTGGCACTGATCCTCGCCTTCCGGTACGCGGGCGATCTCGCGGGTCTTTTCACCGGAGTCCAGTGGAGTCCGGCAGTCATGCAGGTCATCGCTTTCGCCGTTGTGTTCATCGGCGTGTTGATCGCCGGCGGCTTGATTGCCGTGACCCTGTCGCGCGCGGTGCGCGCCGCTGGTCTGGGTCCGGTCGATCGCTTGCTTGGCGGCGCGTTCGGATTGGCTCGAGGCGTGGTCCTGGTGTTACTCGGCATCCTGGTTGGCGGGCTCACGAGCTTGCCCAGGAATGATTGGTGGCAGAATGCGACCCTTGCTGCGCCACTCGTGGCGGCCGCGCTGGAATTTCGTGACTGGTTGCCGCCGGCGTGGGCCGGGCGGCTCGATTATTCGACGGGGGCGCCAGTGGAAATGCGCGGCGGCACCCGTGTGCAATTGCCCGGATCCCGGGAGGGCTGATCATGTGTGGAATCGTGGGGATCGTCGGTCATACGCCGGTCAACCAGATGTTGTACGACGGGCTCCTGCTGCTGCAGCACCGCGGGCAGGACGCCGCGGGCATCGCAACGGCGGACGGTGCAATGTTTCACATGCACAAAGGCAATGGCTATGTGCGTGACGTGTTCCGCACCCGCAACATGCGCGATCTGCTCGGCCACGCCGGCATCGGCCACTGCCGTTACCCCACGGCGGGATCGGCGACCTCGGATCTCGAATCGCAGCCGTTCTATGTCAATTCGCCGTTCGGCATCACCCTCGCGCACAACGGCAACCTCACTAACAGCGAAGCGCTGAAGCGCGAGCTTTTCCAGCTCGACTTCCGCCACGTCAACACCAACTCGGATTCGGAAGTGCTGTTGAACGTGCTCGCACTCGAGCTCGAGCGGGCGGCGCATCATTCGCGGCTCGACGCCAACGCCATCTTCACCGCGGTGGCAGGCGTGCACCGGCGTTCGCGCGGCGCCTATGCGATCGTGGCGATGATTGCGGGTTATGGCTTGCTGGCCTTTCGCGATCCGTACGGCATTCGGCCGCTTATCATCGGGGTCAATGAGGCAATGGGCGGCACCGAGTATGTGGTCGCGAGCGAATCGGTCGCGCTCGAGGCCCTGGGCTTCGAGGTGCTGCGCGATGTGGCACCGGGCGAAGCCATCTTCATCGATCTTGCCGGCCGCTTTCATTCCCGGCAATGCGCGGAGAATGCGGTGCTGATGCCGTGCATCTTCGAGTACGTTTATCTTGCGCGACCGGATTCGGTGATCGATGGCGCGTCGGTGTACGAATCGCGGCTATGCATGGGCGGCGAGCTGGCACGCAAGATTCGCGGCATCCCGCAGGCGCAGGATGTCGATGTGGTGATTCCGATTCCCGACTCCAGCCGTCCCTCGGCCCTGGAGCTCGCCAATACGCTCGGGCTCAAGTACCGCGAAGGCTTCGTCAAGAACCGTTACATCGGTCGCACCTTCATCATGCCCGGGCAGGCGTTGCGCAAGAAAAGCGTGCGCCAGAAACTGAATCCCATCGGCATGGAGTTCAACGACAAGGTGGTGCTGCTGGTCGATGATTCCATCGTGCGCGGCACCACCTCGCGCGAGATCGTGCAGATGGCGCGGGAGGCGGGTGCGAAGAAGGTGTATTTCGCTTCAGCGAGTCCACCCGTGCGCTATCCCAACGTGTATGGCATCGACATGCCGAACCAGCACGAGTTGGTGGCCACCGGCCGCACCGAAGCCGAGATCGCGAACGAGATTGGCGCGGATCTCCTGATTTACCAGGAGCTCGATGCTCTCAAACGTGCCGTGCGCACGACCAATCCACGGCTCGAGGAGTTCGAGGCGTCGTGCTTCGACGGCAAATACGTGACGGGCGACATCACCGCGGACTATCTTTCGCATCTCGCGAGCGAGCGCAAGGAAACGCGCGGCGAGGAAGAGGCCGAGGAGCAGCGCCTGGAGTTGGTCAGCGGCAACTGAAATCCCGCATGGGCCATCCGGCGCGGCTGGCACACGCCGTGTTCGCCGATTGCGCAAATGCCTGACCAAATCCCGTCATTCCAGAACGCGGGAATCCATCTTCACAGTTAAAATAAATCGCCGATGCAAAGTCAAAATGGGTCCCTGCGTTCGCAGGGATGACGGTGGAGCGCGGTCACGTGCGCAGGGATGACGGTGGAGCGCGGTCACGTGCGCCGGAATGACGGTGGAGCGCGGTCACGTTCGCAGGGATGACGGTGAAGTGTCATCACTTCCGCATGGACAACGGAAAAACGGGGCCAATTACCGTGGCCAATTCCTTCTGGCCGCGTTATTGCGGTGCCGCTCAGCCGGTCATTTCGCGGCAGACACCATGTAATCGACGGCTGCGGTGACCTCCGCATCGGAGAGCGCCGCGTTGCCGCCCTTGGGTGGCATGGCGCCCTTGCCCTTGAGCGCGACGTTGTGCAGCATCTCGATCCCCGTCTTGATGCGGGGCGCCCAGGCCGCTTTGTCGCCGAACTTCGGTGCCCCGGCCACACCCGACCCATGACATACCATGCACACGGCGTCGTAAATCTTTTTGCCATCCGGTTTGCTTGCGGCGGCGGATGTTGCCGCGGCGGCACTCGGTGTGGCGGCAGCCAACACGGCGGCGACCATCGTCGGTGCAGGGGACGTTGGCGCGGGGGCGTTACCCTGCCTGGCTTCGGCCATCACCACCTCGCCGACCGGCTTGATCCGGTTGAGCACGCCCTTGTCGTCGGGCGTTGACGCCTTGGGGTGCCCGGTAACGAGTTGGGTGACGATAAGGATCAGGATGATCGGAACCAGGAACGCGAGGGAAACCACTACCGCGAGCTGTTTCCAGTTCTTGATCGGTGAAGAATGCTCGTCGCTCATGGTCTTGGTGATCCGGAATGCGGCGCCCCTGCTTCGCGCCAGCCTGAACGGGGAAATAAACGCTCACGGCACCATGCGCCGCGAACGGAAGCGAAGCACGCATTATACCGTCGCGCGCAGGCCCGAACTGGACGCTCGTTCGGGCCTCACGGTAGAATCGAGGCAGGCGCCCGTAGCTCAGTTGGATAGAGTGTTGGTTTCCGAAGCCAAAGGTCACAGGTTCGACTCCTGTCGGGCGCGCCAATGCCCCTGACTGGTCGCGATGGTCGCATCACGGCAGTCCCGATCGCGCATGCATGGCGAAAGATCGCTGTTGCGACGGGTCGCGCGGCCGCTCCAAGGTGACGTTTCGATCGACGGCGACCCGGAACGCAT
>JANXZT010000148.1 GCA_025355395.1 Betaproteobacteria bacterium | reverse complement strand
GCTTTGTCCCACGACTCATCGGTGCCAACCCGTTTGCCGGGGCGGGTGGAAAGTTTGTAGATCACATTGGTGAACCCGAAATCCAAATAGACCTTTTGCAACAAACGGGTGAAAGCGAGGCATTCGACCTGAATCTGCCCTTCGGTACAAAAAATGTGGCCGTCGTCCTGGGTGAATCCGCGCACGCGCATGATGCCGTGCAGCGCGCCCGACGGCTCGTTGCGATGGCATGAGCCGAATTCGCCGTAACGCAGCGGCAGGTCGCGATAGCTGCGCAGCCCGGTGTTGAATATCTGGATGTGGCCCGGGCAATTCATTGGCTTGATCGCGTACTCGTGCTTCTCCGATTCGGTGGTGAACATGTTCTCTTTGTAGTTCTCCCAGTGCCCGGATTTTTCCCACAGGCTGCGATCGAGAATTTGCGGGCATTTCACCTCCTGGTAGCCGTTGTCCAGATACACGGCGCGCATGTATTGCTCGACCTGTTGCCAGATCGACCACCCCTTCGGATGCCAGAACACCATCCCTGGCGCTTCGTCCTGCAGGTGGAAAAGGTCGAGTTGCTTTCCGAGCTTGCGATGGTCTCTTTTCTCGGCCTCTTCCAGGCGGTGCAGGTAAGCGTCGAGGTCCTCCTTTCTCGCCCAGGCAGTGCCGTAGATGCGCTGGAGCATCTCGTTCTTCGAGTCGCCGCGCCAATAGGCGCCGGCCACCTTCATGAGCTTGAACACCTTGAGCTTGCCGGTAGAGGGCACATGCGGCCCGCGGCACAGATCGGTAAATCCACCCTGGGCGTAGAGCGAAATCTCCTCGTCGCCCGGGATCGAGGCAATGATCTCCGCCTTGTAATGCTCTCCCAACGCTTTGAAGTAGGCGACGGCGTCGTCGCGCCTCATCACACTGCGGGTGACGCGCTCGTCTTTTTTCGCGAGCTCCACCATCTTCTGCTCGATGGCGGCGAGATCTTCGGGCGTGAAGGCTCGCTTGTAGGAGAAGTCGTAGAAAAAGCCGTCTTCGATCACCGGGCCGATGGTCACTTGCGCGTCGGGAAAAAGCTGCTTGACGGCGTACGCAAGCAGATGGGCCGTCGAGTGACGCAGCACGTCGAGACCTTCGGGATCGCGCTCGGTAATGATCGCGACGCTCGCGTCCGCTCCGATTTCATGCGAGGTGTCAACGACCTTGCCGTCGACCTTGCCGGCAAGCGCTGCCTTGGCGAGCCCCGGTCCGATCGATGAGGCGACCTGGGCGACAGTGACCGGCGCGTCGAACTGCTTGATCGCGCCGTCGGGAAGACGGATAGCGGGCATTGGGGAGCTCCAAAAAAAAGTGCGGACGAGCCGCACTTTTTTCGTAAACAGCACAAGCTGAAGGCGTGCGAACTCGCGTTGGGGCTAGAACATCTCCTGGTGCGTTCGCGGTGTCATAACCCAAGCCTTTCGGCGCGTGCCCGCATCGGGGCCACGGGCTTCTCGTTGCGGATAGCTGGTAGGCGCGATTGGACTCGAACCAACGACCCCCACCATGTCAAGGTGATGCTCTAACCAGCTGAGCTACGCGCCTGTAAGTGATGAATTATAGCGGAACATTCCGAGCCGGCCAAGGCGGGCGGGCTCGTTCCGAAGACGCTCGTTGCAAACGCGCACCGCGGGCGCCTCCCCGGCATTGTGGCGCAAGCTGGATCGAGGGGCGGCGAGCCCTTCCCACGTCGATTCCGAAAGCGCACTCGGCGCCCGATACCCTTCCATGAGGTGACCTGGCGACTCCTGTGATCAAGTTTTTCGCTGGTCCTCAATAACCGTCTGCGCTTCTTTACTAGTGGCCCACGATCATCCAAAGGGTTCCCAGCAAGATTGGCTGATGCGTGAGATACACAATGAGACTGTGGCGGCCGAGCCATCGCAGCCATCCGGGCGCGCCATCGAGCAGGAAGACCGGGCGGAAGTTTGCGCGCATCAACGCGTGACCAATTGCGATGCCGATGAACGTTGCGCCGGCCCAGGGCGCGAGCGGAACATAGTCTTCGGTCACCGGCTTATGAGTCATGAATCCCAGCCACGACCAACCGCGCACATCAAAAAAAGAGGACGACCAGAGAAGGCCGGCGATCATCACAGTGACGCCGATTGCAAGCGCGATCCCTGGAGAGCGGCGCAGCGGCCACGCGATGAGGGATGTCAGCACGATGCAATGCAGAATGCCGAAGTAGATGAAGCTCGCCGGGAACATCACCCAGCTTCCCAGCGTTACGCCCAAGGCGGCCACCGCAATGACTGCGAGGCGGCGCAGAAATTGTGGCGTGCCGGTGCCCGCGGAATCGGCGAGGACGATGCTGATGCCGACCAGAGTCATGAAACTCGACACGATGACGGAACGAAAGACGAGCCACCAAATATCGTGCTCGAAATCGGCATTGATCATCCGGAAAAATCGCAGATCGAACGCGAAGTGATAGACGAACATCAAGCACAGCGCGACGCCGCGCAGCGCATCGATGGCACGAATCCGCGGAGCTGCTGATTCCGATCGACTGATTCGCGGAGCTCGCTGCGGTGCGCCGCTCGCAAGGCGGGCAGCACGCGTTGTCATGAACCGGACCATTGCCAGTCGATCACGACCCCGTTGGCCTCACGCGTGCCCAGCATCGAGAGCGCAGCGATCCGCGCGTCATCGGGGCGTCGCGACTGCACGGCTGCGCGTAAATGGCCGGCGCCATTGGCCTGCAAGGTCAGCTCTCCGTCGAGCGAAAATTCGCCGCCACGATTGCGGACGGGACCGCTCAGTCGTCCCTGGGCTGCGGACAGCGTTACGGAAATTTCGCCCAACGCAATGGGCGCCCCGCCGGCAAGTCCGATTCGCGCATCGCGCCACATCGCGATCACCGTGCCACTGCCGCCGGGCGGGCGCCAGTCAAGCTTTTCCGCGGTGAGATCGATCGTCCCCGCCGAGTCGAATTTCGGCCGCCGGGACGCGGCGTCGGCAACGGCCGTTGCCGGGACAGACAACGCGAAATCGCTGAAGAGTGCGCCGTGTGCATCCACGACTACACGTCCACGAGGCGTCGCGGCGTCCGCGGCGCCTGGCGCGACATCGATCGCAACTTCGCCGCGCAGTAACGGAATCGCGTGAAGATGCCAATCCAGCGGGATGCGTGCATCGCCCGCGGCAAGGACGCCCTGACCGTGCCAGATCGTGCCTCGCGCTTCGGACAAAGTGACGCGGCCGCTGGTGAAGTCCGCGATGCGCGCGCTCAGGAGCGTGGCCGGCGCCCACCAGGCGACGGTTGCAACAACAAGTAATGCGGCAACGAGCACCGCCAACGCGATATTGCGCATTAGGGAACCTCTGAATAACTCCCATGCGATTGCGACGGTCGGGTTTCGGGATGGATGGCCGCAGTTGCCAAATGAGGCGGCGCGAAGCGAAGGGTGGTTCCCTTCGCGAGCGTCGCGACAAAGCAAGCCGCCCGAAACCCGACCGTCCCTCCGGGCTGCTGCCTTGTGAGGCGCTTGCTTCCGGGTTTGCCAACTGAGGTTCCCAGGCATCGTAGTTCGACTACGACCGTCGTCGCGCCGCCGTTGACAAATGAGGCAATCATCCGCACAAGGCCCTGCAGCGCAATCACAGCGGAGTTGTTCAGAGGTTCCTTAGGCGCTCAAGGCGCGAGCACGAGCTCGGCGCGGACCGTCCCAGGCTCGACCCGAGTACTCAACGTCGCTTCCACGACTCGAAGCCCGGCGTCGCGTTGAAGCCCATCGAGCCACGTGACGAGCGCGGGAAAGGATATTGAAGCGAAGACGAGGCGTGCGCGTCGCTCTTGCCATTCCAGTTGAGTGACGGCGCCGCGCAAACCCGAGCGTACCAACGACTGATCGAGCGCCGCACGCGCATCCACCGGCGGAGGCAACGGGGCGCGAGCGAGCCGGGTGATGTCCGCGACATCGCGCTGCGCCGTCACCCATTCATTGGCACTTCGCGCGCGATCGGCTTCCAGTCGTGAAATGTCCCGCACCAGCGGCTGCCACAAGCTCACCCAGGCCAGCGTACCGAACACCAGTATCCCCAGCGCGATCAGCACGCGGCGCTCGCTCCTCGACTTACCGGACCACCACGCCGCCACCGGGGCCAGTGCGATCGACCGGGTAGCGGCCACTCCGGTCACGGTGCCCCCAGACGCACACGTGCGCCGCCCGGAACCGCGACCACGATGGCATCGACGCTCGCCTGCCGCAACCGCGCTGGCAGATCGCCGAGCGAGGCGGCATCGGACGCTGCGATTTCAAGCGTCCAATGCGCGTCGGCGTACATCGCACGTTTTACCACCCCTTGCGGCAACGTCGCGATCGCGGGTGACGCGCGGGCCATGAGCGGCAGTGCGTCATCCGCCGCGGGCATGCGGTGCATATGCAGCACCTCCGCGTGCCGGTGCGTGAGCGCTGCGCGCACCTTATCCGGCGAATCCGATGCGTCGTTCGCGAGTCCGGCCGACAAGGCGAGCGACGTCCATTGGCTGCCGGCGCTCCACACATCGCTCTTGAGCACGAGCCAATGGCCCACGGTCGCGAGGACGTGGAACGCTGCAGCGATGCCAAGAAGTACGACGGCCGGCGCGATAATGCGGCTTGCCGCGAACCGCGAGGTGGGTTGAGACAGCGCGAAAGCGCCTTGCAGCAGGTTCGTCGCCGGCGCGGAATCCGCGGCCTCCCATCGCCACAGTGGACCCGCGATGAAAGAAACTTCCGCTTCCTGCTGCCATTGCGCCAATTCCTGCGCTTGCACGGGCCATTCCACCCGAACCACGGGCCGAACCGCAGACGCGGCGATGCGCTGGGCGAGCGCGAATCGCAATTCGGGCGGCAATCGTCCTTGCACATCCGGCATGCCTACGGGAAATGCGGTGCCATTGGGCATCCGGACAAATCCGCTCTGCGCGTCGATCTCGCGACACCATCGCCACGTCGGGTCGGGGTGAGGCGCCGCGAGCTCGGGCTCGGCGATCACCCGCCGCAGCCTGGCGAGAGCGCCGCTGCGTTGGACCAGCGACGCCATGATTTCAAACGGCACGAGTGTGGCGAGCAAGACCCCGTCATGGCGCTGGCCTGAGACGGCAACGTGCGCGCCGGCCTCGCCACCGGCAATCTGATCCTCGATTGCAAAACGCACGGCGGCCGCAGTGCGCGCCGAGGGTACGGGCGGCAGGCGTACGGGGATGATGCGCGTGTGCGAAGCCGCGATCACCAGCTCCAGGTGATCGTGATCGGGCCATCCCGAGGCGGGCGTGTTGCCCGTCGACAGCGTGTTGCCCGGCGGCGAAACCAGCAGCCAGGGCGCGGCCCGCGTGTGTTCCCACGCAGCCTCGAGCCACACGCGCAGGGTGGTCACGCGCAGAAGGGAAGGTCGAATCGCATGCACGCTAGTTTACGTGAGCATCCCGAGCGGTTGCGCGGAGCAATCGTCCCAGCCTCATTCGACGATCTGCCAGACGATGGCGGGCCAATGCTCGGGTTCCCGTCGGACCAGCGCGCGGGCCCGCGCCAAGGTGGCGCCCTGGCGCGCTTCGATCGTCACTTCAAAAAATCGACTCTTGACATCGAGCGCATCCTCGCTGTCGAGTCGAACGCCGGACGGCAGGCGGGCGCGGAATTCGGCAACGGTCGTGAACGGTTTTTGCGCGCGACTCGCCGTCAGTGCCGCGATCGCGTCGATCGATGCCCCGTCGACAATTGCTGCAAGCACTTCCGCGGACGCGGTGTTCACGTTGACGGGCGTGCCTGGGGGCAATGCGGTAACGAAGGCGTCGACTGCCGCAAGGGAATCATCGGTGACGCCACGCACCGCGGCGATCTCGCTTACCCGCATTATCGGAGCATTGGGGGTCAACGAAGGAGAAGGGCGGGCCAGATACCAGGCGTCTTCGGCGCCTCCCGCACGCACGATGCTGTCGCGATCGATCCAGTCGGCGATGGCATCCAGGGCCGCGACCGGCCCGCGTCGTTGCACAAAAAGTCGCGCGATTCGCGAGCGTTCGACGTCAGCGCGGGTTCCCGCGTCACCAAGGGCATTGATGTTGAGCCGCGACTGCGCATCGATGATTGCGCCACGAATTTCACCGTTGTCGAGCGGTATGGGCGGCAGCCGGAGCGCCCACGGCTCGGCAAGAGTATCGATGGCGCTCGTGCGCGCGTCGTCGAAAAGTATCTGCCGTGCCCACTGCACCCCGGCGATGGCAATGGCCTGCGCCTGTACCTGGTCGCGGCGGTGCTCGACACTGCGGCTCCAGCGCTGTTGATCGGCGAAAACGGTTGCCGCCACGGCAGCGGCGAACGCTGCAAGCAACATCGCAAGCACGATCGCGGCACCGCGTGCACGGGAAGCCGGCGATCGCTCTATTGCAGTGCCAGCCATCGCTCGATCACATCACCGCTGCCCAGGTGCACGTCAATGCGCAGCGCCCGCGGCACCTTGGGCTCGCCGAATACCGGCCAGCGGTCACGCCATCCGCCGCGGCTGTCGAGATAAGACAGGCGCATCGACGCCACGCCGGTGGCCAGCGGGTAAATAACGGGTGTGGCGTTCGCGGGTTGATCGAGCCCGGGCCAATACATCACATCGATCACGCCATCACGAAGGCGATAACCGATGCGCTGGCCGGCGGCTCCCGGTTCGAGGACGAACTCCGATCCCGCGCGGGAAAATCGGAGCACGCCGTTGCCCGCGTCGTCGATGCTGCCAAGCCACGCCGGCTCGGTGGCTTCCCCGGTGCGAACATCGCGAGGCTGGGCGGCGCGGCAATCGGCTTCGAGACGGGCAAAAAGATGATCGAGCGTGCGCCACCGCTCCGCTTCCTCGGCGAGACGTGTTTCGCTGGTGGCGAGTGCTGCGATCGCACGGTAACCCAGGACCGAAAGGAGACCGAGTATTGCGAGCGCAATCAGAAGCTCGACCAAGGTAAAGCCGTGTTGTGGCCGCTTGCAGCGGGCGTCCTTCATGGCTGGGCAGGTTGGCCGATGTACCCGGCGAGCGTTGCCAATGCGTATTCAGGCGCCGCGGGCTCCGCGACCACGATCTCGATCTTGCGAAACGAGGGATTGGGAGTGCCGGACACGGTCTGGCGCCACATGAAACGGGCGCCGGCCTGATCGGCCGTGCCCTCGTCACGACCGAGTGCTGGCCAGGGCAGCGCGAGTTGCGCCATCGCCAGTCGATTCTGCGCGACCCACAACGCGAGCGTGCGTTGCTTGAGCGCGGTCGCGCTATCGGTTGCCTCGCCAACGGCGCGCATGCCTGCGGCGAGAGCTACCGCAACAATGGCGAGGGCGACCAGTATCTCAACCAGCGTAAAGCCGCCATGGCGTTTTCGTTTTCCAGCCAGTGACGTTCGGGCACACATCTCATGATCCGGCGTCGACGCGTTGCAACGAAAACGCCACCCGATTGAGCGGATCACCGGTCACGATCGCCTTCCAGTCCCGGATGGAAATCAACACGCTGAATGGCTCGTTACGCCCGCTGGGCCGGAATGGGAGGATGGCATCGGGCGAAACCGCCGCGCCGGCGTAGGTGGCGGGGCGCACTTGCATACCGTCCGGTAGCGCGCGGGGGGCGAGCACATCGTCGCCGGCGATCACCTGCCACTGCGTCGCGGCATCACGTCGCCAAAATCGGTAGGCGTGACCGTCCGCCGAAATGCCCAACGTGTCGCCGCTCCATTGCGCGGCGGCGACGGCATGCTCGAGCGCACCGGAAAGTCGAACCGCTTCGTGCTCGATCGCGCGCCGGTCATCCGAGGCGAGGTTCGCCACCAGAAAGCCGGCCGCGATTCCGAGCACGACCAGCACCACCAGGATCTCGACCAACGTGAACGCGGCAACACGATGTGCCTCGCGCCATCGGAGCGCTCCCGGTCCGACGCTCAGAGATCCCACGATCCGACGTCGGCATCGGTGTTCGAGCCGCCGGGTTGTCCATCGGCCCCGAGGCTGAACACATCGACTTCGCCGCGCAAGCCGGGATTGAGGTACTGATACGCATGGCCCCATGGGTCATTGGGCAGTCGCTCGAGATAGCCGTTGGGCTTCCAGTTCGCAGGCGCGGGTGGCTGTGTGGGGCGTGCCACCAATGCGGCCAGGCCTTGTTCCGCAGTCGGGTAGCGTTGATTGTCGAGCCGATACAGCTTGAGTGCCTGCATGATGGCCGCGATGTCGTTTTTGGCGGCGATTACGCGGGCTTGGTCCGGTCGCTCCAGCACCCGCGGCACGACGAGCGCCGCCAGGATGCCGAGGATCACGATCACCACCATGATCTCGATCAGCGTGAAACCGCCGGATCGACGCGCAGGGGGTCCCAGGCGCAATGCGGGCGAAATCGATGGCATGCCGCGATTATAATCCGAGGGCCATTTTCAGCCGGTCCTTCATGCGTCGTTCATTTCGAGTTGTCACTTTTGTCGCTCTGCTGCTCCTTGCCGTTGCTGGTGGTGTCTTCCTGTATGGGCGATGGTGGCTCGACCAGCCGCTGCCGTTGCCCGCGCCGACGGTCAACTTCGACGTGAAATCGGGCGCCAACCTGAAAGGCGTGGCGCGTGAATTGATGGCGGCCGGTGTATTGCGCGATGAAAGGGTATTGGTGGCGCTCGCACGCTGGCGCGGTGTGGATCGGCTGATCAAGGCCGGAAATTACGAGATTGCGACGGGCACCACATTGCCGCGGTTGCTCGACCGGCTCACGCAGGGTGATGTCACGCAGGCAGGGTTCACGGTGGTCGAAGGCGCAACTTTCGGCGAATTCAAGCGCGCGCTCGCGGACAATCCACATGTAGCGAAGACCGTGCTTGATCTGCCCGAGGCCGAGCTCATGCGCCGGTTGGGGAGCACGCAACCGTTCGCGGAGGGCTGGTTCTACCCGGACACCTATTACTTTTCGTCGGGTGCGTCCGACTTTTCGCTGTTGCAACGCGCGCATCGGCTGATGCAGGCCCGGCTCGACGCCGTATGGGCGAAGCGCGCCCCCGCTCTTCCGTTCACTGATCCGTATCAGGCGCTGATCCTCGCTTCCATTGTCGAAAAGGAAACCGGGAAAGCCGAGGATCGGCCGCTGGTGGCGTCGGTGCTCGTCAACCGCCTGCGCCTCGGAATGCGCCTGCAGACCGATCCCACCGTGATCTACGGAATGGGGAACCGATTTGACGGCAACCTTCGCCGGCGCGACCTCGAAGCGGACACCCCTTACAATACTTACACCCGCGTCGGCCTGCCGCCGACCCCGATCGCCTTGCCGGGACGAGGCGCCATCGACGCGGTCCTGAATCCGCCGCGTACCGAGTACCTGTACTTCGTGTCGCGTGGCGATGGCAGCTCGCAGTTCTCTACCAACCTGATCGATCACGCTCGCGCGGTCGCCAAATTTCAAAAAAACGGACGCTGAAACCTCCGGTCATCATGCCAGACACGCGCCTGACGCATCGGTCGCATCGTTCATGAAGGGACGTACCGGCCACTTCATTACGCTGGAGGGCATCGACGGGGCCGGCAAGAGCACGCACGTCGAGTGGCTCGCAACGCGCATTGCGGCGTTGGGCCATGCCGTTGTCACAACCCGGGAGCCCGGCGGCACTGCATTGGGCGAAAAGCTGCGCGCGTTTCTGCTGCACGAGCCGATGACCCACGACACCGAAGCGCTGCTCATGTTCGCGGCCCGGCGCGAGCATGTGCAGGAGGTCATCCGGCCGGCTCTGGCGCGGGGCGACTGGGTCCTGTGTGATCGCTTCACCGATGCAACCTTTGCCTATCAGTGCGGTGGGCATGGCGTTTCCGTTGCCGAGGTCCGCGCCCTGGAAGGGTGGGTTCATGGCGATTGCCAACCGGATCGCACATTCCTTTTCGATGTGCCACCTGCGGTCTCGCGGGATCGGCTGCACAAGGCACAGGCGCAAGGGCGGCAACCCGACAAATTCGAACGCGAGGCCCCCATTTTCTTCGAGCGGGTTCGGGCCGTCTACCTGGCACGCGCAGACGCCGAGCCTGGGCGTTTTCGCGTCATCGACAGTGGCCAGCCGCTAGGGATGGTTCGACAACTGCTTGAAAATTATCTTGCCGAACTCGACGCGGGCGGTGATCGCGCATGACCCGCGAGGTACCCGAAGACGAAGGGCCTGGTGCGCCGGCGGTGCCTTGGCCCGCGCGCTTGCCGTGGCAGCAGGATGCACTGCTAGAGCTCGTTGGAAAGCGCTCCCGCATTCCCCACGCATTACTGATCCATGGGCGGGCAGGGATCGGCAAGCACGCATTCGCCCTTGCCATCGCGCAGGCGCTCCTGTGCGAAGCGCCGCGCCCGGACGGCACGGCTTGCGGCGAGTGCGCGGGATGCCGGTATGCGATGGCCGGGCAACACCCCGATCTCATGCGCCTCGAGCGGAGCACGTTCGATGAAGAATCGGGGGAGCAAGTGATGACCGAGACGATTGCCATCGATCGCGTGCGCGCCTTGATCGATTTCGTGCAACTCACGAGTCATCGGCAGGGCGCCAAGGTCGCTGTCATTGCCCCGGCGGAACGGATGAACGCCAACGCCTCGAATGCGCTTCTGAAGACCCTGGAAGAGCCCCCGGCGCACACCTATATTCTTCTGGTCACGGACCAACCGGGTCGGCTTCCCCCCACGATCGTCAGCCGTTGCAGCCCGATGGCTGCCCCGTTTCCGCCGACCGCTGCGGCGCGCGATTGGCTTATGGCGCAAGGCGTCAAGGCGCCGGCGATCGTGCTGGCGCAGGCCGGCGGCGCGCCG
>JANXZT010000277.1 GCA_025355395.1 Betaproteobacteria bacterium | reverse complement strand
GCAAGAAAGCCGACCTGATCGCCGTCGACCTTTCATCGGTGGAAGCCGAGCCCTGCTACGATCCGATTTCACACCTCGTGCATGCCGTGGGCCGCGAGGCCGTGACCGACGTCTGGATCGATGGCCAGCGCATCGTCGAGGGCAGGCACCTTGCGACCGTCGACGAAGCCGGCATCGTGGCCCGCGCCCGCAGTTGGCAAGAGCGCCTGCAATGAACCTCTCTTCCCATACAACTTCCTCCGCCGTGCCCGTGGCCGTGCCGGCGAACGCTGATGCCGCGGAGCTCGCGCGCTTCTCCGCCGATGCGCATCATTGGTGGGATCCGTCAAGTGAGTTGTTTGGTCCATTGCACAAGCTCAATCCGCGGCGCCTCGAATGGCTCGAACGACTGACGACCGGCTTTGCCGGCAAGCGCGTGCTCGACGTGGGGTGCGGCGGCGGGATTCTTTCCGAAGCGATGGCCGAGCGCGGGGCACAGGTGCTCGGCATCGATCTCGCCGAGCGCGCGTTGGGTGTGGCCCGATTGCACAAGCTCGAACGTGGTGTCGCGGTCGATTACCGCCTGGTCTCGGTCGAAGCGCTGGCGGAGGAAGTGCCCGGCAGCTTCGATTTGATCACATGCATGGAAATGCTCGAGCACGTGCCCGACCCGCGCGCGATCGTGGAGGCGTGCGGGCGCCTGGTGAAGCCCGGCGGCCTCGCCGCGTTCTCTACCATCAATCGCAACCCGAAGGCGTATGCACTGGCGATTCTGGGCGCCGAATACATGCTGGGATTGTTGCCGCGCGGCACGCATGACTACGCGCGGTTCCTGCGTCCTGCCGAAATTGCCCGCTTCGCGCGCAGTTCGGGGCTCTCCCCGCTCGACGTGACGGGTCTCGCCTACAACCCGCTGGCGCGGACGTTCCGCCTGACTTCCGATCCTTCGGTGAACTACCTCATCGCCTTTCGGCGTGATGAGCGTCGCGATGTCTGAGGGTGCGGCGTCGGTCGCCGCGGCAGTTCCGAGCGCGGACGCGCTGTTTCGATCCGAGGTCGTTCGCCGGCTCGCGATCGACGCGGTACTTTTCGATCTCGATGGAACGCTCGTGGATACTGCACCGGATCTCGCGGGGGCGCTCAATCGTGTGCGTCGTGATCGCGGCCTGGCGGATATGCCGGTGCACGAGCTGCGGCCATACGCTTCGGCCGGCGCCAGAGGATTGATCGGGGCCGGTTTCAAGATCGCGCCTGACCATGCCGAATATCCGGCGTTGCGCGACGCATTTCTCGCCCATTACGCCGCGGCGCTTTGCATCGAGTCGGTGCTGTTCGATGCGGTGCCTGAAGTGCTCGCCGCGCTCGAAGCCCGGCGCTTGCGGTGGGGCATTGTCACCAACAAGGCCACGCGATTCACCACACCGTTGCTCGACGCACTCGCGCTGCCAAACCGGCCGCAGGTAGTGGTGTGCGGCGACACGACACCGCACGCGAAGCCGCATCCGGCCCCGCTGGTTGCTGCCGCCGCGGCGCTCGGGGTCGATCCCGCGCGCTGTCTCTATGTGGGCGACGCCGAGCGCGATGTCATCGCCGGACTCGCCGCCGGCATGCAAACCCTCGTTGCCCGTTACGGGTACATCGAGCCGCGTGATCGCCCCGAAACGTGGCGCGCCCACGGGCACATTGCGAGCCCGCGCGAGTTGCTCGCGTGGCTTCCGGTATCCGCGCCGTGATCCTGCGGTGTTGAAAAACGTAGCGAGGACGGTTGTATGCAAGGCGCACGGCGCGCTTAGAACCGGAGTGCGGAATGTATTAAATGAGCGAGGTACATGAGGACTCGGAGCACCGGGCAACGCGGCAGATGACCGCCGCAGTAGTTTTTCAACAGCCGGTTAAGGACATGCTCCGGCATTGACGAATACCCACGCCACCGGCTTACCGTCGCGAAGGCCCGTAACGCGCACCGCTTGGCTCGCAAGCAGCGGCTTGATCACGGCCACCAGCACATCCTCGGTCCCGCCCAGCGCAATGCCATTCGCCTGGGTCACGCGATCGCCCGGCTTCATTCCGAGCATCGCGGCAAATGCATTGCCCTCGCGCACCGTCAATCCGGACGGACTCGCGCTGAAGGCGGTGCTCCAGCTATCGGGCTTGGCCGCGATGCCGGTCAAGAGCTCGGCATTGAGACGATAGAAGGGATCAGCGCCGCCTCCGGGCGGCGTGCAGGAAGCAGCGGCGACAACTGCGCGCGGCGCCGAGGCATTGCGCGGCACGGCCGCTTTCGCCGGGGCAACGGACAAGGCGCCATTCGTCGGCCGCAGCGGCATTTCCCGCAGTTCGCCGCGATCCCGCAAGCGGATGCCTGCGGGGGTCACCGCCTCAAGCACAACCCCGGCGGCAATTTCCTGGCCGGTGCGCACCAGCACCGGGCCGCGTTCGGCCAGCCGCAGCAACGCATAACCGTCGCCGTCACGACCCGCGATCACGCCAAGCAATCGGCCATCGCTGGCGCTAGTCGTCGTATCGATCGTCGACCCGGTCGCCATGGCATCACCACCCGGCGCGGCATTGCCGAACCATGGCGTGGCAGTAATCGCCGCCGGAAGCGAAGCTGCGTTGACCGTGATCGGTGGCGCGTGCGTTGCAGGAGGGCCCCACCATTGCCATCCCCAATGCGCGAGCACGCTGGCGAGCACCGCCCCGGCCAGAATGGTTGCCGCCCACTGTGCCAGGCGCCACGACCACGGCCAGCGCGCAACGTCAGTTGAGGACAAGGATTGCGGATCTCGCGCGCGTGTCATGGTTGGGTCGCGCGCCGCGTGCGTGCACCCATCGTGTGCCGGCGCGTCCCGTATAATTGATCGTTCGACCCATGATCCCGGCAGGGCCGATTGACGCGCACCTGCCCGCCGCTGCGCACTGCGTCACGCATCATCCCGCCTCGTCATTCCCAAAAACAGTCATCGGTTGGCAGTGAAAGCGTGAATCCCCGCCTCGGCCTGCTGCAGCCTTATCCGTTCGAACGCTTGCGGGGCTGGCTCGCCGGCGTCACGCCGAACGCGGCGCTGCGCGGGATCAATCTGTCGATCGGCGAGCCCAAACATCCCACACCTGCGTTCATCATGGAGGCGCTTCATCGCGGTGCAGCGGGTCTTTCGAATTATCCCACGACCGCCGGCGTGCCCGCACTGCGCGACGCAATCGCTGCGTGGTTACGCCGCCGGCATGGCTTGCGCGCACTCGACGCCGCGCAACAGGTCCTGCCCGTCCTCGGGAGTCGCGAAGCACTCTTCGCTTTTGCACAAACCGTCGTGGATGCCAGCCGGCCGTGCGCGACGGTGCTGATGCCCAATCCGTTCTATCAGATCTATGAAGGTGCGGCGCTGCTCGCCGGCGCAGATACGTACTGCGTGAACGCACGGTCGGCGCAAGGTTATGCGCTCGATTGGAACGGCGTTCCGGAAGCGGTCTGGGCACGCACTCAGCTTGTCTATGTCTGTTCGCCGGACAACCCGACCGGCCGCGTTGCGACCCAAGACGAATGGCGGATGCTCTTCGAGCTCTCCGACCGTCATGGCTTCGTGGTTGCCGCCGACGAATGTTATTCGGAAATCTATTTCGATGAGACGCGCCCGCCGCTCGGCGCACTCGCAGCGGCGCAGGCGTGCGGACGTGACGACTACCGGCGTTTGCTTTCCTTTGGCAGCCTCTCCAAGCGATCGAACGTGCCGGGCCTGCGTTCCGGGTACGTCACCGGTGACGCCGCGCTGGTGCAGGCATTTCTGCTCTATCGTACCTATCACGGGTCCGCAATGTCGCCTGCAGTCGCGACCGCCAGCATCGCGGCATGGCAGGATGAGGCGCACGTGCGTGACAACCGCGCGGCGTATGCTGCCAAGTTCGCCGCATTGCAACCGCGGCTCGCGCCGGTCTTGGAGTGCGCGATGCCCGACGCCGCGTTCTACCTGTGGGCGCGAACCCCGATCGACGACGCACATTTCGCCAAGCGGCTACTGGCGGAGCAGTCAGTCACGGTGCTCCCGGGGAGTTTCCTGGGCCGCGATGCCCATGGGCACAACCCCGGCGCGGGATACGTCCGCATCGCGTTGGTCGCGCCGTTCGACGAATGCGCAGAGGCTGTCGACCGGATCTGCAGCCTCGCCCGTATGCTGTAGCCGCCGGGCACCGCCGCTCGTGCACCCAGGGCACGACCTGTCCGCGTGCTGTGCGTTTCATCGCATCTCACTGCCGATGTTCAT
>JANXZT010000242.1 GCA_025355395.1 Betaproteobacteria bacterium | reverse complement strand
CGCGGCCGGCGGCACCGCGGGCTCTGCAATGGCCATCATTGCAACGAGTATAACTTGTCCTGATGCCTCCAACCCTGCAACTCATCCTGATCCTGCTCGGCGCGGCCGTGTTGGTGGTCGTGGTTTGCCGGCTGGTCCGGTTACCGCCGATCCTCGGTTACCTGGTGGTCGGCATCGCGGTCGGCCCGCACGGCTTGGGCTGGGTCGAGGACAACGCCGAAACCCGTTATCTGGGCGAATTCGGCATCGTGTTCCTCATGTTTTCGATCGGGCTCGAGTTCAGCCTGCCGCAGTTGAAGTCGATGCGCCGCGCGGTGTTCGGTCTGGGTCTGGCACAGGTCGCGATCACGATTATGCTGTCGGCCGTCGCGTTGCCACTGGCGGGCTTCTCCTGGCAAAGCGGCCTGGCGCTCGGCGCTACGCTCGCCATGAGCTCCACCGCCATCGTGTCGCGCATGCTCGCCGAGCGGATGGAGCTCGCCACACCCCACGGCCGTGACGTGATGGGCATCCTGCTCTTCCAGGACCTCGCAGTGGTGGCCTTCCTGATCGTGCTGCCTTCGCTCTCCAACACCGGCCCGGAGCTGATGCTGGCTATCGCATTGGCAGCCACGAAGGCGGCCGTAGTCCTGCTGCTCATTCTGTTTGCGGGCCAGCGGCCGATGCGCGCCTGGTTTCATTTGATCGCGCGGCAGCGCTCGTCCGAGCTGTTCATGCTCAACGTGCTGCTGATCACGCTCGGCCTGGCCGCGATCACGCAGATGGCGGGCCTATCGTTAGTGCTCGGCGCCTTCCTCGCCGGGATGCTCATCGCCGAGACCGAATATCGGTATCAGGTGGCAGAGGACATCAAGCCGTTTCGCGATGTGCTCCTTGGTCTTTTCTTTGTCACGGTCGGCATGGTGCTCGACCTCTCCATCGTGGCGGGGCAGTGGGGGTGGGTGCTGCTGCTGCTGGTGGGTCTGTTGCTGTTGAAGTTGGCGGTGGTGGTGGCGCTCGCGCGTGGTTTCGGCGCGCCGCCGGGCACGGCGTGGCGCACCGGCTTTTACCTGGCGCACGCCGGGGAGTTTTCACTGGTGCTGCTGGCGGTGGCGCAGCAGAGCGGATTGGTCGACCCGGTCGGCGGGCAAGTGGTGCTGGCGGGGATGGTGCTGTCGATGCTTTCGGCACCGCTGGTGATTCATTTTGCGGACCCACTCGTGCGCCGGTTGACTGCCAATGATTGGTTGGCGCGTGCGGCCCAGGTCACGCAGCTCGCGGCGACCAGCATGACGCGGCAGGAGCACGTCATCGTGTGCGGCTATGGGCGCAGCGGGCAGAACCTTGCGCGGCTGCTGCAAAAGGAAGACATCGCCTGCATCGCGCTCGATGCGGACCCGCAACGCGTGCGCGAGGCCGCAGGCGACGCCGGTACGGTGGTCTTCGCCGATGCCGGCCGGCGTGAGGCGCTGCTGGCCGCCGGCATGATGAAGGCGCGCGCGCTCGCCATCACCTTCGCCGATACGCGGACCGCGCTCAAGATTCTCCATCATGTGCAGTCATTGCGCCCTGACCTACCGGTGATCGTGCGCACCCTCGACGATGCCGAGCTCGATCGGCTGCTCGATGCGGGCGCCACCGAAGTCGTGCCGGAAGTGCTGGAGGGAAGCCTGATGCTTGCCGCCCATTCCCTGCTGTTGATGGGCGTGCCGCTTTCCCGTGTCCTGGCGCGCATTCGCGCAATCCGCGAAGAGCGCTACCATCTCTTCCGCGGGTTTTATCATGGCGCCACCGACACGTCCGACGCCGCCGAGAACCTGCAGCCGCGCCTGCATTCGGTCCTGCTTCCGGAGCGGGCGCACGCGGTGGGCAGACGCCTCGCCGAGCTCGATTTGAAGGGGCTGGTGGAAGTCACCGGCATTCGCCGCACCGGTGGTCGCCCGCAACGCGCCGACCAGGACGCTTTGTTGGGAGTGGGAGACACTTTGATCCTGCTCGGGCGGCCCGAGCAGCTGCTGCTGGCAGAGTCGCATCTCCTGCAAGGCGAGCACGCGCGGGGATTAAGGCCGCATTCCTAACTGACCGCGGGTCAAGTCATTGCCGCAGTCAGGTCGAGCGGCTACAATTGCAATCCGCTTCTTCGCCCTGGCTGCCGTGCCCGACACCCGTTTGCCGGTCGCTCCCGCGGCCTCCCGCTGTCCCGATATTGCCGTCGAGCTCGACAACGTCACGTTCGGGTACGACGCGCGCACGGTGCTTTCCGGCATCACGATGAGCATTCCGCGAGGGAAGGTCGTCGCCATCATGGGGGGCTCGGGAAGCGGCAAGACCACGATCCTCCGACTCATCGGCGGACAGTTGAAGCCACGCTCGGGACGGGTGATCGTTGCTGGCCAGTCGGTGCCGGATCTCGATCGCGAAGCCTTGTTCGAAATGCGTCGCGGCCTGGGCATGCTGTTCCAGTTCGGCGCACTTTTTACCGACATGACGGTGTTCGAAAATATCGCGTTCGCGCTGCGCGAGCATACCGAGTTGCCGGAAGAGATCATTCGCGACCTGGTGCTGATGAAGCTGCAGGCGGTAGGCCTGCGCGGCACCGCCCCGCTCAAGCCGGCGGCGCTGTCGGGCGGCATGGCACGACGCGTGGCGCTGGCGCGTGCGATTGCGCTCGACCCGATGCTCGTGATGTACGACGAGCCGTTCGCCGGCCTCGACCCCATCTCGCTTGGCGTGGTGGGGCAGCTCATCCGCCGGTTGAACGACGCACTCGGCATCACCTCGGTGGTCGTGACCCACGACGTCTACGAGTCTCTCAAGATGGTCGATTACATGTATTTCGTGGCAGAGGGCCGGATCGTGGCGCAAGGAACACCTGCGGAAATTCGCGCTTCCGATGAGGCGTATGTGCGTCAGTTCGTGGACGGTGAGGCCGACGGCCCGGTGCCCTTCCATGACCCGGCGCCGGCCTACGCCGACGACCTGTTCGCCCATGACTAGCGCCGCGTTCCTCGGTCTCGCCCATGTGCTGCGCCGCCTGGGCGCGGGAACATTGGCGTTCATCACCCGTCTGGGTTTCGCCACGCGATTCGCGCTGGCGGTCATTCGCAATTCGCCTGCCGCGGTGCGCCGGATCCATCTCACTCTGCGCGAGCTCTATTTTGCCGGCGTGCTCTCTCTCATCATCATTCTTGTTTCCGGACTCTTTGTCGGCATGGTGCTCGCGCTGCAGGGGTACGACGTGCTGATCCGCTATGGCGCGGACGAGTCCCTCGGCATCCTGGTGGCTTTGTCACTGGTCCGGGAACTCGGCCCGGTGGTGGCGGGTCTGCTCTTCGCGAGTCGTGCCGGCAGCGCGATTACTGCTGAAATAGGCCTCATGAAGGCGACCGAGCAGCTTTCCGCGATGGAGATGATGGCGGTCGATCCGATGGCGCGGGTGGTCGCCCCCAGGTTCTGGGGCGGACTCATCGCCATGCCGCTCCTGGCCGCGCTTTTTTCGACCCTGGGCATCTTCGGAGCCTACCTGGTGGGGGTGAAGCTGATCGGGATCGATGCCGGCGCCTTCTGGGGCAACATGCAGGCGGGCGTGGATTTCCGTTTCGACGTGCTCAATGGCATCATCAAGAGCTTTGTGTTCGGCACCGCCGTCAGCGTCATCGCGGTATTCGAAGGTTACGTTGCGAAACCGACCGCCGAAGGGGTTTCCAGCGCGACCACCAAAACGGTCGTCGTGTCGTCGCTCACCATCCTGGCACTGGATTTCGTGCTCACCGTCTTCATGTTTCGCGGACTCGGCGTATGAATCGATCGACCATCGATCTCTGGGTAGGCATTTTCGTGACCATCGGGATTGGCGCGGTCATCTTTCTGGCGCTCAAGGTCGGCAACCTAAACTCGGTATCCTCGTCGCCAGGCTACCGGCTCCAGGCGGACTTCGAGAACATCGGGGGCCTCAAGCTGCGGGCGCCGGTGAAAGCGGCCGGCGTGACGGTCGGTCGCGTCGAGGCGATCAAGCTCGACTCGAAGACCTACCAGGCGCTGGTCACGATGAAGGTCGACAACGGCTACCAGTTCACTGCCGACACCATTGCCTCGATCCTGACTTCCGGATTGCTGGGGGAGGTGTATGTCGGGCTCGACGTCGGCGGCGATACCAAAATGCTCGCCGACGGCGGGCGAATCGGCAAGACACAATCCGCGGTGGTGCTCGAAAAGCTCATCGGCCAATTCATGTTCTCGAAGGCGGCGGAGGGCACCAAATGAACCTGACGAAGCGTTTCATGCACTCACGGGGCAGGGCGGGGGTTCCTCTCTTCGCGCTGGCAGCGGCGGTCCTCATCACGGGCTGTGCGGCCACGCCATCGAAGGTCGACCCGCTCGAGCCCATGAATCGGGCGTTGTTCCGCGTGCACGATGTCGCGGACAAAGTGGTGATGAAACCGGTGGTGCAGGTGTACGCGGCCGTGGTGCCATCGTTCGCGCGCACCGCGGTATCGAACTTCTTCAACAACATCGACGACCTTTTTTCCGGCATCAACGGATTGTTGCAAGGCAAGCCGCAAAAAGCCGGGGACGATTTCGGCCGGGTGATCGTCAATACCTTGTTCAGCCTGGGCTTCATCGATATCGCATCCGAAGCGGGAATAGAGCGCGGCAACGAGGATTTCGGCCAGACCTTTGCGGTATGGGGCGTGCATTCCGGACCTTATCTTTTCGTGCCGTTCTTCGGCCCGTCGACGTTTCGTGATGCGACAGGCACCGCGGTTCGCGTTTACCTGGGGCCGACGGGGTACATCGAAGACGTTCCAGTGCGCAACAGCGTGCTCGGTTTGAGCGCGGTGGATACGCGCTATCAGGCCGGGGACGCGCTCGATATTGTCGAGAACGCCGCGCTCGACCGTTACACCTTCATCCGCAACGCATATTTCCAGCGGCGGCGTTATCTCATTTACGACGGCAAGGTGCCGCCGGAGCAAGAGGACTGACATGATGCGCGCATCAGCATGGATTAGGCGGCTCCTTGCCGCGGTGATCACCGTTGCGTTGGCCACCGGGGTGGCGTTCGCCCAGGAAGCACCCGATGCGCTGGTCAAGAGTGTTTCCGAAGACGTGTTGCAGACGATCAAGGGCGACCCGCGGATCCAGGCCGGCGATCAGGCGCGCATCCGGGAGGTGATCGAAGCGAAGCTCCTGCCCAACTTCGATTTCGAGCGCATGACGGCGCTGGCGATGGGACGCAACTGGCGCACGGCGACGCCGGAGCAGCAGAAGCGGCTGACCGATGAGTTCCGTACCTTGCTGGTACGCACCTATTCGGGCGCACTCAATCAATACCGGAACGAGAAGGTCGACTACAAGCCGTTGCGCTTCAGCCCCGCAGACACCGACGTGGTGGTGCGAACGGCGGTGGCGAAAGGCGGCGGTGCGCCCATCCAGATCGACTACAGCATGGCCAAGGCCCCGTCGGGCTGGAAGGCCTACGACGTGATTGTCGGCGGGGTGAGCCTGGTCACGAATTACCGCGACGAATTCAACAACTCCATTCAGGCTTCCGGCATCGACGGCCTCATCAAGACCCTCACCGAGAAAAACCGCGGCACGGGTGGCAAGTGACAAAAAACGCGGCGACGACAGCGCCGGTGGCGCGATCCGCGAAAATCTCGTCCCTGCGCGAAATCACCGACGACACACGCTTTGCCCTGGCCGATAACGGCGCGCGCTGGGTGTGCGTCGGTGGCGTGACCTTCTCCAACGCCGGCCCGGTGCTCGAGGCATCGCGTGCGCTTCCTCTACCCACTTCGGGTGTTGTCGATTGCCAGGCCCTTCATCCGGTGGATTCGGCCGCCGTTGCCGTTCTGCTCGCGCTGAAGCGCCGCGCGGCCGAAGAGGGCAAATCGCTTACGTTCACCAACATCACCGCGTCATTGCATACGCTCGCGGACCTGTACGGTGTCGAGGAAATGCTGGTGTCGAAGTAGGGAAACCAGGGTCAGACACGACTTTTACGTTTTTCGGAATCCTGGCCACTTCCCAAAAAGTCGTGTCTGACCCTGCTTTCCCGCTACTTTCCCGTCGCCGACCCTACTTTCCCGTCGCCATGCGCCCTGCCGTAGAAGCCATTCAACTTGCACGCCGCTTTGGCGCGGTCCAGGCATTGGCCGGGGTCGACCTCACGGTGCATGAGGGCGAGTTCTTCGGATTGCTCGGCCCCAATGGCGCTGGCAAGACCACGCTCATTTCGATCCTGGCGGGGCTCACCCGCCCCGATACGGGTTCGGCGCGCATTCTCGGCCACGACGTCATCACCGATTACCGCGCGGCGCGCCGCGCGTTGGGCGTGGTGCCGCAGGAGCTGGTGTTCGATCCCTTCTTCAGCGTGCGCGAAACACTGCGTATCCAGGCCGGATATTTCGGATTGCGCCGCGCGGACGACTGGATCGACGAGATCCTTGCGCATCTCGATCTGACCTCGAAAGCGGACGCCAATATGCGCTCGCTTTCCGGTGGCATGAAGCGACGGGTGCTGGTGGGGCAGGCGCTGGTGCACAAGCCGCCCGTGATCGTGCTCGACGAGCCCACGGCCGGGGTGGACGTCGAGTTGCGGCAGAGCCTGTGGGGGTTCATCCGCAAGCTCAACCGGGACGGCCACACCATCATCCTCACCACCCATTATCTCGAAGAAGCGGAAGCGCTCTGCGGCCGGATCGCCATGCTCAGCGCGGGCCGTGTGGTCGCACTCGATACCACGCGCAACCTCCTGTCGCAGTTCGCGGGACTCACGGTACGGCTGGTCGCCGGGCGCGTGCCGGCGAGTTGGCAATCGCGCGTCCTGCGCGCGGACGGCGGGGTGTACCTCCTCCGGCTCGACGACTACGCGGATCTCGAGGCGCTGCTTGCCGCCCTGCGAACCGAAGGGATTGCCATCACCGAGCTGGCGCTGCAGGAAGCCGATCTCGAGCAGGTGTTCCTGCGCATCATGAGCGGAGCGCGTGCGTCCGTGACGGCAGTGCCGGCATGACGACCTTCGGCGCGGGATGGCCAACACTGTTGCACAAGGAGCTGCTTCGTTTCTGGAAAGTGGCGTTCCAGACGATTCTCGCGCCGGTGTTGACCGCGCTCCTGTACCTCCTCATTTTTTCGCACGTGCTCGAGTCCCACATCTCCGTCTACGAGGGCAGGGTGGCGTATGGCGCCTTCCTGGTTCCCGGCCTGGTGATGATGTCGGTGCTGCAGAACAGCTTTGCCAACAGCTCATCGTCGCTGATCCAGTCCAAGATCACCGGCAATCTCATTTTCGTGCTGCTGCCGCCGCTCTCGCCCGTCGATCTTTTCATCGCCTATGTGCTGGGCGCGATGATCCGCGGCATCGCCGTCGGCCTCGGCGTATTGGCGGTGACGCTGTTTTTTGTGCCGTCGCTCCTCTACATGCCGCATCCGCTTTGGGCATTGGGCTTTGCGCTCCTTGGCAGCGCCATCCTCGGCACGCTGGGTCTCATTGCCGGCATCTGGGCGGACAAGTTCGATCAGCTTGCGGCGTTCCAGAATTTTTTCATCGTGCCGCTCACCTTTCTTTCGGGCGTCTTCTACTCCATCCATTCGCTGCCGCGGTTCTGGCAGCAGTTGTCGCATTTCAATCCGTTCTTCTATATGATCGATGGGTTCCGCTACGGCTTTTTCGGGCTCTCCGACGTGGCGCCGTTAACGAGCCTCGGCATCGTTTTGACGTGCGCGCTGGCCCTCGCACTCATCGCGCTGGCTCTGTTGCAACGCGGGTGGAAGCTTCGGACTTAAGCGCCGGGTGGTAATCGTTGGCGCCTGTCGCCGCCACTCAAGGCCCGCGCACTCTTTATTCGTCCGTTCACCATGGTCACCACCGATTCGATCGAGCAGTCCATCGTTGCCGGCGTCGCCTGCGAGCACATCGAAGTGCGCGGCGACGGCCATCATTTCCAGGCGACGATCGTGAGCGCGGCATTCGAAGGATTGAACAAGGTGCGCCAGCATCAACTCGTGTATGCGGCGCTGGGTGAGCGCATGCGCGAGGAAATCCACGCGCTGTCGATGGCCACGCTCACACCGGCGCAATGGCGTGGGAAAAAGTAGGGTCAGACACTAGCGAAAGTAGGGTCAGAGACGACTTTTTACGTCTTATCCATAGTCCCACGCACGTTCCAAAAGTCGTCTCTGACCCCACTTCCCAAAAGTCGTCTCTGACCCCACTTTCTCATGGACAAGCTGCTCATCGAGGGCGGGCGCCGGCTGCGCGGCGAGGTGCGCGTGTCGGGGGCCAAGAACGCCGCTCTGCCGATCCTGTGCGCGAGCCTGCTGACGCCGGAGCCGCTGGTTCTTTCCAACGTGCCGCAGTTGAACGATGTGCGCACGATGCAAACGCTTCTGCGCCAGATGGGCGTGCAGATCGACGCCGATGCGCCGGGAACGGTAGCGCTCGATGCCGGACGCATCGACTGGCCGCTCGCGCCCTACGAGCTCGTCAAGACGATGCGCGCGTCCATCCTCGCCCTGGGGCCGTTGCTGGCTCGCTGCGGGGAGGCGCGCGTCTCGCTGCCGGGCGGCTGCGCGATCGGGCTGCGTCCCGTGGATCAGCACGTGCGCGGGTTGCAGGCGATGGGCGCGATGATCGACGTCGAGCACGGCTACATCAATGCGCGGGCATCACGGCTCACCGGGACGACCGTGCGCTTCGACATGGTCACGGTCACCGGCACCGAGAACCTGCTGATGGCCGCAACCCTCGCCCGCGGAACGACGGTGCTCGAGAACGCCGCGCAGGAGCCCGAAGTGGTGGATCTGGCGCGCTGCCTGATCGCCATGGGTGCGCACATCACGGGCGCCGGCACGCCGCGCATCACGATCGAAGGCGTCTTGACACTTCACTCGGCGTCCTACGCGATCATGGCGGATCGCATCGAGACGGGGACTTTTCTTGCCGCCGTTGCAGCGACCGCGGGGGATGCCACGCTCACCGGCACCCAGGCCGACACGCTTCAAGCGGTGATCGCACCGCTGCGCAATGCGGGGGCGAAGATCACATGCGGTGAGGATCATATTCACGTCAGCGGCCGTGCGGCGATGCGGCCGACGCATCTGGTGACTGCACCCTACCCGGGGTTCCCCACGGATATGCAGGCGCAGATGATGGCGCTTGCGGCGCGGGCGGAGGGCACCACCGAGATTACCGAAACGATCTTCGAGAACCGGATGATGCATGTCCAGGAACTGCGGCGGCTGGGTGCCGACATCGAGGTCGATGGCAACACCGCGCGCGTGCATGGCGTGTCCAAGCTCACCGGTGCCAACGTCATGGCGACCGACCTGCGTGCGTCGGCGTGTCTCGTGATTGCCGGACTCATCGCCGAGGGGGAAACCGTGATCGACCGCATCTATCATCTCGACCGCGGCTACGAGCACATCGAGCAAAAGCTCTCGGCGTTGGGCGCCGGCATCCGCCGGGTCGCCTGACGGAGCCGCCGGGCCGCATCCGCCGGGTGTTGCGCGCCATCGACCATCACGGCATCGCGAGGCCTGCACTGCCGCACCATGACTGATCTCACCGCCTCCCCGCTGGGTCGCGCCACGACGTACGGCGACACGTACGATGCAGCGCTTCTTTTTCCGGTGGATCGAGCGCCGCTGCGTGCAGAGCTTGACGTAGCGGGTGCGCCGCCATTCTTCGGCGAAGACGTTTGGACCGCCTACGAGCTTTCGTGGCTCGACCTTGACGGCAAGCCGGAAGTCGCGATTGCAACCCTGCGCGTGCCCGCCGACTCCCCGGCGATCGTCGAATCGAAATCGGTCAAGCTCTATCTCACCGCGTTCAATCAGACCCGCTTCGCGTCGCCGCATGCGGTGCAGGCAGCGATGGCGCGTGACCTGACCCGCGTCACCGGCTCGGTCGTCGATGTAGCCCTGGCCACGCCGGCATCATTCGCCGCACTGCCGCATGCCGAGCCCGCCGGTGAGTGCCTCGATGCGCTGCCGCTTGCGATCGAAGACTATGTACCCGCGCCCGACTCGCTGATTACCACGGGCCCAGCGGTGAGCGAAACGCTCTTCTCGCGCCTGTTCCGCTCGGTGTGCCCGGTGACCGGACAGCCGGACTACGCGAGTGTGCAGATCAGCTATCGGGGGCCGTCCATCGACCGCGCAGGGCTGTTGCGCTATCTCGTATCGTTCCGGCGTCAGCCGGGGTTTCACGAACACTGCGTCGAGCGCATCTTCGTGGACTTGCAGCGGCGTTGCCGGCCCGCCGCACTCAACGTGCATGCCCGCTTCACCCGGCGTGGCGGCGTGGACATCAATCCCTACCGCAGCAGCGCACCGATGGCGCCGCCGGTGAACGCCCGTACGGCGCGGCAATGAGCGCAATCCCGCTCGCCACGGCACAGGGGAGCGGCCTGAAAGCATTGCGCGCGGCCGCGCTTTCGTTTGCCGGCGACCCCTTCCTTTTGCCGGCCGACGAGACCCTGCATTACGAAAGCGATGCGCTGGTGGTGATGCGCGACGGACGCATCACGGCGTTCGGCTCGGCGTCGATGCTCTTGCCGACATTACCGCACGGCGCGGAAATAGTCCGCTACGACGATGCGCTGATCGTGCCGGGATTCATCGATGCGCACGTCCACTATGCGCAGCTGTCCGTCATCGGCGCCTTCGGAGGGACGCTCCTCGAGTGGTTGACCCAGCACGCCTACAGGGTCGAGCAAAGGTTTTCCGATCCGATTGTCGCCCGCACCACTGCGAATGAGTTCCTCGACGAATGCCTGCGCCAGGGCATCACTACCGCGATGGTCTATGGCACGGTACATGCCGTGTCGGTGGACGCTTTTTTCGCAGCGGCAGAGCAACGCGCAATGCGCATGATCGCCGGCAAGGTGCTCATGGACCGCAACGCTCCGCCAGCGTTGCTCGATACTGCGCAATCGGGTTATGACGATTCTAAAGCGCTGATCGCGCGCTGGAATGGACGCGGCCGGCTTGGCTACGCCGTGACGCCTCGTTTCGCGCCGAGCTCGACGCCGGAGCAGCTGGCATCGGCCGGGGCGTTGTTGCAGGAGCACCACGGCCTCTATCTGCAAACGCATCTGGCCGAGACCACCGATGAATCGGCATGGGTGCGCGCGCTTTATCCCGACGTCCGCGATTATCTCGGCGTTTACGAGCGTTACGGCCTGGTCGGACGGCGCAGCGTGTTCGGCCATGGCATTTATCTCGAGGAAGCCGCGTGGCAGCGCCTTTTCGACGCCGGTGCAGCGGTGGCGCATTGCCCGCCATCGAACAATTTCCTGGGCACCGGCCACTTCCACATGGCCAAGGCGAAACGGGCGCCGCGTCCGGTGCGGGTAGCCCTTGCGACGGACGTCGGTGGTGGCACCACACTGTCGATGCTTGGCACCATGAACGAGGCCTACAAGGTGGCGCGGCACACGGGGTTTGCGCTGACGGCGGCACAAGCGCTGTGGCTCGTCACCGGTGGGGCGGCCGAAGCGCTCGACCTGACCGGATGCGTCGGCGGCCTCGAAGCAGGTCACGACGCCGACCTGGTGGTGCTCGACCTCGCCGCCACGCCCCTCATTCGCTATCGCATGGGGTTTTGCGCAGGTGTCGAAGAGGCGCTGGCCGTACTCATGACGCTGGGCGACGATCGCGCGATTCGCGCGACATATGTTGCAGGCCGCCTTGCGCACCGGCGCAACCCGGGCACGCTGCCTTAGCGTTGCGCGCCGCTCCGGTAAAATGACCGATTGCCGGCAATTTACCCGTGACCACACTGACCTTCGCGCTCTCGAAAGGGCGCATCTTCGACGAAACGTTACCGCTCCTTGCGGCGGCCGGCCTGCACCCTGCGGAAGATCCCGAACAGTCGCGCAAGCTCATCATCGGCACCAACATGGCGCATGTTTCGATGCTGATCGTGCGCGCATCCGACGTGCCGACCTATGTCCAGTATGGCGCGGCCGATCTCGGCGTGGCGGGGCGTGACGTGCTGCTCGAGCACGGCGGCGAAGGCCTGTACCAGCCGCTCGATCTCGAAATCGGCCAATGCCGGATGGCTGTTGCGACACGCCGTGGCTTCGACTGGGCCGGCTCCGTGCAAAGGGGCGGCCGGCTTCGCGTGGCGACCAAGTATGTCAGGACGGCCCGCGAGCATTTCTCGGCCAAGGGCATGCACGCCGATCTCATCAAGCTGTACGGCTCCATGGAGCTCGCACCGCTCACCGGGCTCGCCGATGTCATCGTGGATCTCGTCAGCAGCGGCAACACCTTGAAGGCCAACGATCTCGTGGCGGTCGAGGACATCATGCCGATCAGCTCGCGGCTCATTGTCAACCCGGCCGCGCTCAAGCTCAAGCGCGATAGGATGCAGCCGCTCATCGCTGCGCTGGCACGCGCGGTCAGGGAACGGCGCGCGGCATGAATACGTTCGCGCTCACGTTGCGTCGCCTCGATTCGAGCGCACCGGACTTCGAACGCGAGTTCTCGAAGCTCATTGCCTTCGAAGCGGCGCAGGACCCGGAAATCGATGCGCGGGTCGCAAGCATCGTGGCCGACGTGCGCGCCCGCGGCGATGCGGCGGTGCTCGATTACACCGCACAGTTCGACCGGCGGCACGCGGCAAGCGTCGCCGCCTTGGAGATTTCGCCGCTCGCAATGCAGCAAGCGTTCGCAAGCCTGCCTGCCGTGCAGCGCGATGCATTGCAAGTCGCGGCTGCCCGCGTGCGCAGCTATCACGAGCGGCAGAAGCTGGCATCGTGGTCGTATCGCGACGCGGACGGCAGCGAGTTCGGGCAACAGATCACTCCGCTCGATCGCGTCGGACTCTATGTTCCGGGAGGCAAGGCCGCGTATCCGTCGTCGGTATTGATGAACGCGATTCCGGCGCAGATCGCCGGGGTGCCGGAAATCATCATGGTCGTGCCCGCGCCGGAGGAGGGTTGCAATCCGCTGGTGCTCGCAGCAGCGCATCTTGCGGGGGTTTCGCGGCTGTTCGGAATCGGCGGCGCCCAGGCGATCGCAGCCTTGGCGTATGGCACCGAAACGATCCCCGCGGTCGACAAGATCTGCGGTCCGGGCAATGCCTATGTGGCGGCAGCCAAGCGGCGCGTGTTCGGTACGGTCGGCATCGATATGGTGGCGGGCGCGTCCGAAATCCTGGTGATTGCCGATGGCAGCGCGCATCCGGACTGGGTGGCGATGGATCTTTTTTCGCAGGCCGAGCACGACGAGCTGGCGCAGGCGATCCTGCTCACCCCCGATGCTGGGCTCCTCGAGGCCGTGGCGCAAAGCGCTCGGCGGCAGATCACGGCGATGCCCCGCCGCGCCATCATCGCGGCGGCGTTCGCCCGTCGCGGCGCGCTCGTGCATGTGCGTGACCTCGACGAGGCGTGCGTGGTGGCGAACCGGGTTGCGCCCGAGCATCTCGAGCTCGCCGTGCGCGAGCCGGCGCTGCTGTTGCCGAAGATTCGCCATGCGGGCGCCATTTTCATGGGCCATCACACCTCGGAGGCGCTGGGAGATTATTGTGCCGGCCCGAACCACGTGTTACCGACGGGGCGCACGGCGCGGTTCTCCTCGCCGCTGGGTGTGTACGATTTCCAGAAACGATCGAGCGTTCTCGCCGTGTCCCCGGCAGCGGCGCGTACGCTGGGGCGGATTGCGAGCACGCTGGCGCACGGCGAAGGCCTCACGGCGCATGCCCGCAGCGCCGAATACCGGAGCGAGACACTCTGAACGATAGCGCCCCAGTCACGCCGCACGCTGCCGCAGCGCAGAGAGTGGCTGCGCTCGTGCGTCCCGAGATCCAGGCACTGACCGCGTACGCCGTCGCAACAGCCGTCGGGCTTATCAAGCTCGACGCGATGGAAAACCCCTATTCATTGCCAGAGTCGCTGCGCTCGCGGATCGCGGCGGTGGTCGCCGAGGTGCCGGTCAACCGCTATCCCGACGGCGCGGCGGAGGCGCTCAAGGCGGCTCTACGCGCGGCGTACGGCATCGATCCCGGATTCGGCGTCCTGCTCGGCAACGGGTCCGACGAAATCATCCAGATCATCGCCTCAACCCTCGCCCGGCCCGGTGCGGCGATGCTCGCGCCCGAGCCAACCTTCGTGATGTATCGCATGAATGCCCTGTATGCGGGCATGCGCTTCATCGCGGTGCCATTGCGCCACGATTTTTCCCTCGACCTCGAGGCCATGCTGGCGGCGATCAAGTGCGAGCAGCCGGCATTGATTTTTCTGGCGTATCCCAACAATCCCACCGGGAATCTTTTCGACAATGCGGCGATCCACCAGATCCTTGCCGCCGCCCCCGGTCTGGTGGTGGTGGACGAGGCGTATCACGCTTTTGCCGAGGCGAGCTTTCTGCCGCGTCTTGCCACCTACCCCAACCTTTTGGTGTTGCGCACCGTTTCGAAGATCGGCATGGCGGGGCTGCGGCTGGGTTACGCGGTGTCAGCACCCGCGTGGACCGAGCAATTCGAGAAAGTGCGCCAACCGTATAATCTCAATGCCCTGACGCAGGCCGTGGCGCCGATCTTGCTGGGCGAGACCGCGTTGCTCGCGTCGCAGGCACGCGAAATCCGGAACGAGCGCACGCGCCTCGAGCGGAGGCTGACGGCATTGCCGGGCGTGACCG
>JANXZT010000141.1 GCA_025355395.1 Betaproteobacteria bacterium | reverse complement strand
CGCAGCAGATGACATCGTTCGTCGGACGCGAACGCGATCTGGCCCAGGTCGGGAAGCTGCTGCTTGCTACCCGGCTGTTGACGTTGTGCGGGGTCGGCGGCCTCGGCAAGACCCGGCTGTCGCTGCAGGTTGCGGCCGATGTCATCGATTGCTTTCCGGATGGGGTGTGGTTCGTGGAGCTCGCAGCGCTGACCGATGCGCTGCTGGTGCCCCAAGCCGTGGCGTCGGTGCTGGGGGTCAAGGAAGCGGCGGGGCATCCGGTGCTCCAGGCCCTTGTCAGCCATGTTCATGACAAGCAAATGCTGTTGATACTCGACAACTGCGAACATCTGCTGCACGCCTGCGCCGACGTGGCAAAGCAGTTGCTGCAAGCGGGCCCGCATGTGAAGGTTCTGGCGTCCAGCCGCGAGCCACTGCAACTGGCCGGCGAGACCACGTATCCGGTTCCCGCACTTGCCAATCCCGATCGCCACGCCGTCGTCACCCCCGAGAACCTGCCGCAATATGAGGCGGTGCGCCTTTTCATCGAACGCGCGGTCGCGGTGCAACCGGCCTTCGAGATGACACAGGCTAACGCGGCCGCGGTGGCGGACATTTGTCGCCATCTGGATGGCATTCCGCTGGCGATCGAGCTCGCCGCGGCGCGCGTGCGCACCCTGTCGGTGAAGCATATCGCGGTGCGCCTGGGCGACCGGTTTCGCTTGTTGACGGGTGGCGACAGGACGCTCCTGCCTCGCCAACAAACGTTGCGTGCCTTGATCGACTGGAGCTTCGATCTGCTCACCGAGCATGAGCGCGCTCTTTTTCGGCGGCTATCGGTTTTCGCCGGCGGCTGGACGCTCGAGGCTGCCGAAGCGGTCGGCGCGGGCGGCGACCTCGAGCGTGCGGAGGTGCTCGACCTGCTGACTCATCTAGTCGACAAGTCGCTGGTGATCCTTGAGGTGGAAGGCGAGCGCTACGGCTTGCTCGAAACCGTCCGCCAGTATGCGGCAGAACGGCTAAACGAGTCGGGTGAGGAGGAAAAGGTTCGCACGCAACATCTCGATTTCTATCTGGCTTTTGCCGAAAGGGCGGGAGAAGAGCTTGCAGGGGCCGATCAGCCAAGCTGGCTCAGGCAACTCGATGTCGACCGCGAAAACCTGCTCTCGGCGCATGCGTGGTGCTTGCGTGCACCAGACGGTGCCGAGAGCGGTTACCGTCTGGTGCACGCTATCAAGCTCTACTGGTTCATGCGAGGCTTGCTCAACCTGGGTCACCGTGTGACCGTGGATGCGATCTCGATCCCCGCTCTTCAACCGCAAAGTCTGGCGCGGTGCAGAGCGCTGTGGGTTGCCGGGCAGATATGCAGCTACACGGGTCGATACGAAGAAGCGCAGCGGCATTTGCATGAGAGTTTGGCAATTGCGCGACACCACGACGACAGGCGCATGATCGCGGCCATACAGAATATCCTTGCTCTAGCCGCGCTCGGGCAGGGAGACCGGGCGGCGGCGCAGGTTCACTGCGAAGAAGCACTCGATCTCGCGCGCGAATTGGGTAGCAAGCGTGAAATCGCGGTCGCATCGAACGCGTTGGCGCAGTTGAAGCGACTGGACGGAAAGCTGGACGGCGCCGAACCGCTGTACGCGCAGGTCGTAGCATTGGCTCATGAGTTGCGCGATCGGGAATTCGCTGCCATCGGGATTCTTGGACTGGCGATGGTTGCGATCGGCCGCGGCTCCGTCCGGCATGCGCGCGATTTGTTGCGCGAAGTGCTGACGATCGCCGACGAGACCGGCTCGAAGCCGGCGGGGCAAAGTGCCTTGGAAGTCTCAGCCGGCCTTGCCGCTCTGCAGAAGGAGTGGGAGCGCTCCGCCCGCGTTTATGGTGCGGCCGAGGCTCAAACGCTGCGCGCAGGAATACGAAGGGACCCCGCAGACGAGGCGTTTTTGCAGCCGTTGGTCGCCAAGACGCGCGAGGCGCTCGGCGAATCGCGGTTCACGCTTGCCGAAGCGTCCGGGCGTGCACTGCCGTTCGAAGAGGCGATTGCAGAGGTACGCGCGTGGCTTGCCAACGACGACTGATCGTTACGGCCATCGTCAAACGTTGGACAGTGACACCGGCCGCGTGTCGTGGCGGTTCACTCCGCTGCTGGAGGCGCCTGATCTCGTTTGTCGCTTGATCCTGGAGTGAACGACGAAGGGATTCGCATTAGACGCCACTTCGTTTGCTCGCGTGCGGAACCAGCGGACTCAACTAATCAGCCAAGGATCGAGCGTTTTGCAGAAGCTCTTGTTCCCGCCCGTCCGGCGAACTGTCAGCGCATACGAATAGCTTTTTCCCGTAACCTGGTGTTCGAACTTGAGGGAGAGCGACTTGCCGTTCCCCGTTATCTGGACGTTCTTGAACTCATCGTCCGGATCGCTCTTGATGAAAATGCCGTACTTGTATGACTCTTTGGAAAACTCGTAGCCGTCGGTCGTGATCGTCCATGTCACGTTGCGTTGGCCAGCAGCGCCACCGCTCACGTCGAGGATCTCGGCAACGTCCGGAACGCAGAAGTTCGCAGAAGAATTCTCGGTGACTGCGACGGTGACCGAGCAATCCTGCTGGGTGCACTGCACAACCCGGATAAACGGGTTAAAGCCACCCGGAAAGTACATGGGCCTGATCGTTCCTGGTGCAGAGCAACCGACTAACGTGGCAGCGGCAATCGCTGCCACGAACAACGTTCCGATCCGCATTTAAGTTCTCCCGTCTTCGCGAAACGTCCAAAACGGCCCCGGCAGACCGATCGATGGCCCGTGGCGCCGCAACCGAATCAGTGAACTGTCATCCCCTTCCCCTGGCTGACGCGCTTCCTTACACGATTGCACAATGTTCCCCTCGTTGAACCCGTGCGCCACATTTGCGACGCATTGTCGGGTAATGCCTTCCGCTACGCAAGTAGTAGGTTACAACACGAACGGATAGGAGATTCAACCGCACGAACCTGAGGATTGCGGGTTGGGTGGTCTGGATGAACCGGCGACTGCCTGCGGCAACCGCGGTCGGACCGCTTGCGATGGCCCATTCCAGGGGATTCCGAGAGCAACTTGGCCGCACTTCGGCAGGTTTGCGGCGGCAGGCGAAAGCCGCTCCCAATGGCCGGTGGAATCGCCATGACGGCCAGGCGCGCGGGTCGGACTCGAAGATCGTGCTGACGCGAGGACCCGCCGGGCATTGTCCCTGTGCAACCGTTCGGTACCCCCTACCAATACCGAAGCGCCGCTCCAAACAGCCCCACGAGCTCCTCACGTCCCACGTCCCTGGGTGCGTTCTTCATCACCCTGTATTGCGGCTCCGCGCCCGAGGCAAGTGCGTCGAGGCTGGAAGCGTCGAAGCCGAGCGCGGACAATCCGTTGGGCATTCCCGTCGCCCGCATGAGATCAATCACGCGTTGCGCGAGAATTTCGCCGGCATCGGTTACGCATGAATCGCGCATCTCCGCACCCAGGCATTGCGCGCCGTGTCGATGGCGCTCCGGGCACGCAGGTGCGGTGAACCGCCATACGGAAGGATTGTTGAGCACGACCGCCATCCCATGCGGCACCAGGCTTTTGCCTTCCGGATATCCCGGCACGTGCCACTTTTTCGCGAGGCCCGACACCGCGTAGGAGAGGCCATGGGGCAGGTGGCAGCCGGCGGCGTTGAAAGCGATGCCGGCGAGCATCGCTGCATACATCATTTCGCTGCGCGCCTCGTAATCGGAAGCATCGTCGACCGCGCGCACCAGGAACTTGCCGACGCTTTTAAGCGCCTCCGCCGCCAGCATGTCGGAGAACGGGTTGGCTCCCTGCGATACCGG
>JANXZT010000232.1 GCA_025355395.1 Betaproteobacteria bacterium | reverse complement strand
CCGTGTGCCACCGTCATCCCTGCGACAGCGACCGTGTGCCACCGTCATCCCTGCGACAGTGACCGTGTGCCACCGTCATCCCTGCGAACGCAGGGACCCATTTTGACTTTGAATTGCGCAACCATTCTGACTTTCAACAGGACCCCGTTTTCCGTGTGACAATGGATTCCCGCGTTCGCGGGAATGACGAACTCTTGCATTGACGGAGTTTTGTCATGCTTTGCCAATGGATTCCCGCGGTCGCGGGAATGACGAACTTTTGTATTAGCGCGGATGACGGAGTTTGGTCATGTTTTGCGTAATCCTCAATAGTCGCCAAAGCACCGTACTGCACAAGCTCCGTTTGCGGCAGTCCATCGCATGACACACGCCGGAACGCCCTGGGATGTCTTCCTCGCCTTTTCGCGCGCATCGCTGCTCGGGTTTGGCGGCATGCTGCCGCAGGTTTATCGGCTGATCGTGGAACGGCTCGAATGGTTGAGCCCTGACGAATTCGCGCAGCTCTGGACGGTGGCGCTGATCCTGCCGGGGCCCGCCATCTGCAATCTCGCCGTCATGGTCGGTCATCGTCGCGCGGGCTTTGCCGGAGGCCTGATGGCTTTGCTTGGAGCTGTCCTCCTGCCGGCGATCTTCGTTGTCGCCCTCGGTGCCGCGTACGCACGATTTCAGGATATCGAGCGCGTTCGCCAGGCGCTGCACGGCATGTCCGCCGCCGCGGCCGGCCTCTTTGTCGCCATGGCGTTCAAGATGAAGGCCGGCGGTACCCATCGCTGGCTGCCTTGGCTCTTTGTCGCGGTCGTGTTTGTTGCGATCGGCGTGCTCCGCCTGCCCTTTCTGCTGGTCGCGGGCGTCACCGTTCCCGCGTTCATTACATTTTCATGGCGTAGACCAGGCTGATGGACGAATCGTCGGGTTGGGTGTGGGCGGCATACGTCAGCGTCCTGAGCTTCATGGCCGTGGGCGGTGGGCTGGTTGCGCTCACGCCCGAGTTGCAGCGGTTTGCGGTGGAAACACACGGCTGGCTGACCAACGAGGAATTCGCGGCGAGCTTTACGATTGCCCAGGCAGCGCCGGGTCCGAACATGCTCTACATTACGTTGATCGGCTGGCAACTCGCCGGCGTGAAAGGTGCGCTCGCAGCCACCGCGGCGATCCTGATTCCTTCACTCACCATCACCATGACGGTGGTGCGTTGGCGTCATCGGTTCAAGGCCGCAGGGCGGCTCAGCCGCGCCGTGCGCGAAGGTCTTGCACCGCTTGCTACCGGGCTCTTTCTGGCCACCGGATGGGTGCTCTTCCGATCCGCCGGCCACGACTGGCGCGGTGCACTGGTCGCCCTGGTGACGGTCTTGGTCATCGTGCGCACCAGGCTCAACCCAATCTGGCCGGTGGCCTTCGGCGCATTGATCGGTGGCTTGGGTCTCTTGTGAGCGCGCGTAGCAAGTTTTTGGCTTCCGCCTTTGCGAGCACGACACAAGCCTTGCCCCGGCGGTCACTCACCCGGCCTGCGCCAGCAGGGCAAGCCCGGCAATCGCGAGGGCGTAACCGCGCACCCCAAAACCCGCCATCACGCCACGTGCGACCGGCGATATCCACGAGTGATGCCGGAATGGCTCGCGGGCGTGGACGTTCGAGATGTGCAGCTCGATGACCGGCACTTCGGCGCCTTTGATCGCATCGTGCAACGCCAGCGACGTGTGGGTGTAGGCCCCGGCATTGAGCACCACGCCGACCAGCTCTCCGGATGCAAACGCTTCGCCCGCCTCATGAATCCAATCGATCAGCTCGCCTTCATGATTGGATTGCCTGAAGTCGAGCGCATAGCCTTGCTTGGTACACGCCTCGCTACATAGCGCTTCCACATCGGCGAGGGTGTGAGCGCCATAAACCGCCGGCTCGCGCGTGCCAAGCAGATTGAGGTTGGGGCCGTTCAATACCAATGCTTTTTTCATCATTTCACCCGGGGTAGATGAGCTTTCCGGTCGTGGCCGCCACGGCGATGGCCAAGGTGACCTTGAGTGTCTGCAGAGCGTCGAAGCCTGTCACGCGCGGCGGTACCTCGCCGCGGATGACCGCGCCAAAATGGTCGAGCTGGCGCGCCAGCGGATCGGCGCTCTCGACGTCCACGGTTTCGGTCTCGAAGGGTTGCCACCACGAGCGCTCTCCCGGATACGTCCGCAATCGCATGGTCGGCACCCCGATGGAGCCGCGGGTCCCGGCAATAAGATAGCAGTCCTGATCGGCGGCACGCGCATAGCTCGCATTCTCACCGGAAGTCTGCTCCCAACTTTGCGTGGCCGCCGCGGTATCCGACAAAAGAAACGTTCCCAGCGCGCCATTGACGAAGCGCAGGACGATTGCCACCGTATCCTCAACCGCGAAGCCGCGGGTCGCATTGGAAGCGATCGCCTGCACCGAGGCGATCTCACCGCACAGCGCGCGCAGATCGTCG
>JANXZT010000217.1 GCA_025355395.1 Betaproteobacteria bacterium | reverse complement strand
GAGCGTCACCCTTTGCTCTGGCGTCAACACCAGCGCCGCACGTTTGGTCTTTCCTGCCATGATCGCCTCCGTCAAGAGTTGCACAAAGATCATGGTCATTATAATCTATTGTGTAACTATATTGATGGAACGAACTACTAGCGCAATTGCTGCGCCTCGGCATGGTCCACTCGTTCGACTACAGCAAAAGCACATTCGGTCGATATTGTGGTTGGAAAGCGCTGATCAAGGGCGTCCGGTTGCAGTGCAGTCGATGCTGGCGCGCATGGGCGCGCGCAGCACCAGCACATTGCCGCATACGGCGAGCCCAACCCCGAGCATGCCGACCCAGGTCCAGCGATAACTCTCGAGCAGGGTGGACAGCACCATGGCAAGCACCGGCGTCGCGACACCGACGTACGATGAAGGTCCTGCGCCAACCTTGCTCAACAAAGTGAGGTAGCTGCCGAACGCAACGACGCTGCCGAACACCACCAGATAAAGCAGGGAACCAATGTAATGCGCGCTGACATCGAAGGTCCACGCCGCGCCCGCACCCTCGGCAGCGGCCGCCGCGAACACCGCGCCATAGGCCATTCCCCACGCGGTAGTGCCTAAAATCGGAAGCCGCGCCTGCTGCATGCGCATCGACACCAGGTTGCCGCCGGTGGCGAGCAGCGTCGCCGCCAACCCGAAAGCAACGCCGAGCGCGGCGTTGCCTCCGGCACGCACCGTATCGCTTGCGGGCAGGAACAATAGCGCGACGCCCCCGACGCCGAGCATTGCGCCGGCCAATGCGCGCCGTGTGATCGGAACGCCGAATGTAAGTCGCGTTCCCACCAGGCTGGTGAAGACGATCGTCGAAAACAGCACCGCCACCAGCCCGGATGCGATGTGTTCCTCGGCCTTGTACACCGCAACGTAGTTGAGTCCGAACATCAACGCGCCCTGCGCAGCCAGAAGCCCGTGCACGGCGACGGGAAAGCGGAGCGACCGGCGCGTGACCAAACACCAGGCGGCCAAAATCGCGGCCGCCAGAGCGAACCGGTATGCGACCGAGGCCTCCGGCGCCACGTGGCCCAGCTGATAGGTGATGGCGAGCCAGGTCGAGCCCCAGATGAGCGAAGCGATCAGGAACAGCACGGCCGGGCGCTGCCACCACGGGTTTTGGTGATCGACGCCCGCTTGGCCGCGGCGCACAGGCTCCTCGACACTCAACCGGGGCATTGCGCATTACCATGGCAGCGGAAAAACGGATCGGCCCGCGCCGCGGGTGCGTCATCGCCCCCAGGGCACGATCCTGGCATCCGGCAGCGTGCTCTCATGCCGCGCGCAATGCATCCACGATCTTCATCCGCGCCGCACGCGCCGCGGGCAGAAACCCGCCCACGAATCCCATTGCCAGCGCGAATGCGAGTGAATAGGCGACGATTCGCGGGGTCAGCGTGAAGCTGAATGCGAGCTCGGCGAAGGTCTGGAAGTTGACGGTCGAAATGGTGAGCGCCTGCATGAACGACGCGGCGAGGAGCCCGATCGATCCGCCGATGAGTCCGAGCAACAGGGATTCGTGCAGAAAGGCGGCCAGGATCGCGCCCCGCGAAAACCCTAGGGCTCGCAGCGTTCCGATCTCCGCGGTGCGTGATGCAACGCTCGCATACATCGTGATCATCGCGCCAATGATGGCCCCGATCGAAAAAATCACCGAGATGCCGGTGCCCAGATAGCGGATGAACCGGGAGAGCGTCGCCGATTGCTCGGCATAGAACGCCCGCTCCCGCTTCGCCTCGAGTGTCAGGCGGGGATCGCTTTCGATTTGAGACTTCAACGCCTCGAAGCGATCCGAATCGGCAAGGCGAAACAGCAAGGACGAAAAAGCGAGGCGGCGAAACGACTGCATCATCTGCTCGGCATCGCCCCAGATTTCCGAATCGAATCCGGTGCGGCCGGCGTCGAAAATTCCCACTACGGTCCAGTCGCGAGAAGCAAAGCGCATGGTCTCGCCCATGCCCGCGCCGCGAAAGCCATTGGCAATCGACCGGCCGGTCACGATTTCCGCCGTGCCCGGACGCGCCATGCGTCCTTCGACCATGCGCACCTGCGGCCGCAACGCAATGCCGCTCGGCGTGACACCGCGAATCACCACGTTCGATGGCTTCGCGCTATCGCGCTTCGGCAGGTTGATGAGCACGACCGTCTCCCGCGACATGAGCTTCTGGCCGTCTTCGGAGGTGGCGATGTCCGGCAGGCTTTCCACTGCGGCCGCTTGCGCGCGGTCGATGCTGCTTTGCACCTCGGTCTGGGAAGCGCGGCGTATCACCACCACGTTGTCGTCCTGGCCGGTGCCCACCAACGTTTGCTCGAGGCCCGCCGCCAGCATCAGCACCGTCGCAAACACGTACACGACCAGCGCCATGCCTGCGGCGGTGAGGAGCGTGGTGAGCTTCCGGGTGACGAGGTTGCGGAGGATGTAGGAGAAGGGGATGGTCATTGTGCTTCTCGATAGCTCACGCCGGAGGTGTTGCCACGTCAGACGACGGCACGCAACCCATCCACGATGGAAATGCGGGCGGTTCGCCAGGCGGGGATAAGCGCTGCGACGACTCCGACGACAAGACCCGCCGCGAGTTGCATGATGACCGTCGTTCGACTCACGTAGAAGATGGGGAAGAGACTGCCCATGGCATCCGCGAATATCCCGGCCAGGGGGAAAGTTGCCACCACACCCACGCCGGCGCCGATCAGCGCGATCCCGACCGACTCCGCCAGGATCAGGCTCGCGACGAAGCCATTGCCAAAACCGAGCGCCTTCAACGTAGCGTACTCGGCGCCGCGCTCGCGCGCTGTCATCGCCATCGTGTTCGCCATGACGGCCATGATGATCACGATCACCACGAACGATACGGCCTGGATGGCCAGAAGTATGGCCTCGGTCATGGCGATGAACCCGAGCTGGAACGCCTTTTCGGTCTCGGTGAGCGTCTCGGCAAGCGAATTCCTGAACGTGGCGTCGATGGCGGCCGATACTTCCGCCGCGCCGGACGGGTCGCGTAATCCGGCGACGAAGACGCCGGTCTGATCGGCGCGCCGGGGATAGAGCTTCCGCATCGTTTCGTTGAGATAGTCCCAGTGGAAGTACAGCGTCGACTGATCTGTCGTGCGGTCGGCGCCTTCATAAATTGCCCGGAGATTGAATGTCCAGGTACCCGGAAAGATCGTGCCGCGCAGCGGTATCTGGTCGCCGACCTTCCAGCCGTACTGATCCGCAAGCTTGCGGCCGGCAATCGCCCCGCGCCGATCCGCAAGAAAGGACTTTTTTTCGTCCGGTCGCAGGATGAACTCGGGATACATCGCGAGGTAGGACGGGGCATCGATGGCGAATTGTGGAAAGAAGTTGCGCTCGCTTACGTAAACACCACCGAACCAGTTGGCCCAGGTTACGCCGGTGACGCCTGAAACCTGCCGGATCTTCGCGGCATACGTCAGCGGAAGCGGAAACACGAGCGACACCGAGCTCCGCGTGACGAGCCTTGCGCTGGAGCTCGCATTGGCGCCGGCGTACCAGGCGTCGACGATCGTGCGCAGCAATCCGAACGCAGTGATCGCGACCACGATGCCAAGGATGGTCAGCGCGGTCCGCAGCCGGTGCCGAAACGCGTTACGGAGGACGAGAAGTAGGAGGAACACGTCGGTCGAAGGCGCAACGATGCCGCACGGTCTGCAGTGGAGCGCGCTGCTGGGCGCGTCGGCGCTGTTCGTTTCAGGGCATGTTTTTTGCTGGCTTTCAACCGCAGTTATGCGTGCGTGCCCGCGCCCGCCATCACCTTCAGCCCGTAATGCAGCCCCGCCCGCCCCCCTCCGGACGCTTCATCGCCAGTATATTCGCGTCCTGCACTAATCCAGGTGGGCGCCTCGTCGCGGTCGCGATTGCCGTTGCCGTCAGTCCGTTCGCGTTGGCCGATACCATGGGCGATGCACGGCAGCTTTCCCGGCTTGGCGAGCCACTTCGCCTGTCGATTCCGGTGCAGATCGACGCCGGAGAACCCCTGGACGCGCGTTGCCTCGGCCTGGCCTCGCCACGCGAAAGTGACGGCGTGCCGCACATTATGACCGCCCGCGTTGCCATCGAGCGCCAGAGTTCAGGAACGCAGGTCGTGGTGTCGACCGCGACGCCGGTGCGCGAGCCGGTGACGCGGTTGATGTTGCGCACGAGCTGTGACGGCGCCACGCGGGTCTATACGCTGTTTCTGGATCCACCCGGCAGTGGACGCGTGATCCGGGCCATCGGACGACCCGGTCCGAAGTTGTCCGATAGCGGCAGTAACGCAGCGCCATCGGCAGGTGCCGGCATTCCTGATGCAGAGCGCACGCCCGGTTCCGCACCCGCAGTCACGGTCATTCCCGTCATTCAGGCCGGCAGCCGCGCCACCATCACAGCGATGCCGCCGCAGCCTGCGGCCGCAGCGTTACCCACCGGCGTGCCTGCCGCCCGTGCTGGAAGCGGGTCTCCCGGTGCAACGGAAGTGTTGCGAGGCGCTGAGCCCGCGCCTTCCGCGGCGAAGATGGCCGGGCGGGCGACCGCCTCGGCCGTCGCGGCCGAAAACGCAACGCTCAAACAGCAACTCGCGGAGCTCAATGGCGAGCTTCAACGCTTGCAAAACAGCAGCGTGACGGCCGGCGAGTCACCGCCCGTCAAAACAACACCGCGGCCTCCGAGCCCGGCGCGGCCGGTGCCACGTATGGCGGACGACGCCGCATCGGCGGGCGTTCCCTGGGACGAGGGGTGGCCACTGGCGATCGCGTTGGGAGGCCTTGCCGCGCTCAGCGTCGGCGGATTGATGTGGCGGCGGCGGCACGGCCGTGGTGCCGAGGACTGGGCGCTCACAGGTCCGCCATCGCATCGTGTCGCATCGCGTACGAGCCTGAGCGAGGAGCCGGTCACGTTCAGGCAGGCGGGCGTGCGCACCGACATGGATGTGGCGAACGATTCTGTGTCCTCAGCACTGGTGCACCCGGCGCACGCTCCCCTCCACCAGGGGGCCACCGTGGAGATGCGCCCCGCGCCGCTTTTGCTGCAGCCTTCCGCGGAGGATCTGGCACGCGATCTGGAACATGAGCTCGTCGTCGCCGAGCGCTCTCATTCCGCGCTCGAGCGTTCGCACCCGGACATCGTCGAGCTCTTGACGCGAAGCTGGGGCACGGCGGCGGCGCGCGGTCACCTCGCCGCGATCGTCGCCGCCGGTTCGGTGGAAATGGGACGCATGTCCGGCGAAGCGGTCGCCGAGCTCCGTTTGCTGGTTCGGGTCGCCGAGGACCTCGGACAACGCAACCCCACTCCTGCCCGATCGGTCGCGATTACGCCGCCCACACCGGCCTGGTGATTGTTCATTCGTCGGCGTTCAATCGGCCAGCAAGCCCTTCTCGAGATGAATCATCCGATGCGCTTTTTCAGCCGCTTTCGGATCGTGCGTAACCATGATGATCGTTTTTCCGAGCTGGCGGTTGAAGCCGTCGAGCAGTTCCAGTATTTCTCCGGCCGTCGTGCGATCAAGGTCTCCGGTCGGCTCGTCGGCCACTACCAGCGTAGGATCGGTAATGAGTGCACGGGCAATGGCAACGCGCTGCTGCTGGCCACCGGATAGCTCGTTCGGGTAATGCTCCATGCGATCGCTCAAGCCGACAAGCGAGAGCGCGGTGCTCACGCGTTGGCGCCGTTCGCGCCGCGACAGGCGGGTGAGCAGCAATGGCAGCTCGACATTGCCGAAGGCCGACAACACCGGCATGAGGTTGTAGAACTGGAAGATGAACCCGATGTTGGCGGCGCGCCATCCCGCAAGCCCGGATTCCGAAAGCTGCGCGATGTCGATGCCATCGACCACGACCGACCCCGCACTGGGCTTGTCGATGCCCGCGATCAGGTTCAGGAGCGTGGACTTGCCCGAGCCCGATGGACCCATCAACGCGACGTAGTCACCGGCGGCCACTTCGAGGTTGATGTCCGTCAGCACCGGAATGACCTGCCCGGCGCGGACATAGTGTTTGAAGAGCCCGCGGACTGACACCAGCGGTGAGGGTTGCTTGGGGGCGGCGTTCGAAATCTGCCCGGTGTGAGTCTTATCCACCACCTCGCCACCGATGCTCACTTCGTTGCGCTCATGACAAGCGATCCGCTGCGAATCTCCGGGCCGGGCTTGAGGATCACGCGCTCCCCCGGCTTCAACTCGCCGGCAATGGCGGTCAGATCACCGAGCTTTTGTCCGGCCTGCACCGGCACTTCCACCGCGCGCCCGTCACGCACGACCCAGGCCACAGTGCGCCCATCGCGAATCGCCAGCGCGTCGGTGCTCAGCGCAAGCAACGGCTGCTGCTCGGCCGCCGTGACGTCGCGCGAAAGGAACGCAACCTTGGCGCTCATCTCGGGCAGGATGCGCGGATCGATGACCTCGAATCGCACCTTGGTCATCACCGTGGCCTTCGCGCGGTCGACGGTCGGCACCATGCGGCTGATGCGGCCGCGAAACCGTGCGTCGGGAAGCGCGTCGAGGGTAATCTCGCATGGCTGCCCGACGCGTACCTTGGAAAGACTCGACTCCGAGACATCGGCCTCGACTTCCAGCGTCGACATGTCCGCCATCGCCACCACCGCGCCCTTGGAATCGGCCGCGGAAGAAAACGGCGTCACCATGTCGCCCACGTTGGCGCTCTTGGAAAGGATGATGCCGTCGAACGGTGCCCGGATCAGCGTGTAATCCACCGACACCTGGGCATTGCGTGACGTGGCCTCCGATGCCGCGATCGCCGCCCGCGCATTGGCGACCCCCGCGCTGGCTCGGTCGGCGCGCGCCTTGGCGGTATCGAGCGATGCCTGGGAAACGAATCCTTTGGCCACCAACTCGGTATCGCGCCGCAGCGAAGCCGTGGCATCGCGGGCATCGGCCTCGGCCTGCGCCAGGGCCGCGCGCGCCGCCGATACATTTGCCGCCGCGGACTGCGCCTGCGCGGTGACGTCGCGATCATCGATCCGGGCGATCACTTCCCCGGCCTTGACGCGCGAGCCTTCCGCCACGCCAAGCCATTCGAGGCGCCCTGTCGCCTTGGATGCAATGGCCGCCTTCCGCTGCGGAACCACGTATCCCGTCGCATTGAGCACGACGTATTGCTGCGATGGATACGTGGTGACGACGGCCGCCGTTCGCACCACGGCAACCTGCGGCCGCAGCAACCACCCTCCGCCACCGGCCACCACCAGCAAGATGAACGCTGCCCACCACCACTGGCGGCGCCGGCGCGGACGCGCCAACGCACTGCGGTCGATGCGCAATCCGGATAGATCAGGGGAGGAAGTATCGGGCATGACGGCGTTGCAAATCGGAATCGCAGTGATACGAGGCCATCTTACCGTGCCGCGTCGGCAGCCGTTTCCTGACGCGGGGCAGGGAACCTCTGAACAAGTCGCGCGCGATTGCGACGGCGCCGTTTCGGGGACGGATGGCGCGAAGCGACGCGAAACGAAGGGTGGTTCCCTTCGCGAGCGTCGCGACAAAGCAAGCCGCCCGAAAC
>JANXZT010000170.1 GCA_025355395.1 Betaproteobacteria bacterium | reverse complement strand
CGGGGCCGTCGTCGAGCACCATCAAGACGCGACCACCTCGCGCCAAGCCGAGGCGTGCAAGAGCGCTCCCCGCGCGATCGGCAAGGTCGCACAACGCGCGATAGGTGATCCGGCGCTCACCGCAGAGCACCGCGACCTTGTCCGGACGCAAGGCCAGGTTGTCGTAAAGCATCGCCGAGGCGTTGTAGCGCTCGGGGACGGTGAAGCCGATCTCTGCCGCACCCGTGACGCCGCCTCCGAGCGTGTCCGGCATACCCATTTCCAACCGAACGGACCCGGTATCTTTCCCGTGCCGCACTCGCGTCATGAACGCGGGCGCCATCTCGGTGAGGCGCTCATCGCTCATGCGTCCGCTACGGGTCATGTACTCGTAGGCGAGGGCAACGGGACTCATCGCCATCTTGTCGGCCATGCGCTCGTACCAGAACGAGCTCGCATTGGCCGCCGCGACAAGCTTTTCCACCACCGGCCGGCGCTCCTGCTCGAACGCTGCCAGCAATGCTGGAATATCATCGCCTGCTTCAAGAAGCGCGCGATCGAGCGCGATCGCGTCATCGAAGGCCAGCCGGGTGCCGGACCCGATCGAGAAATGACCGGTGCGCAGCGCATCGCCGATCAGGACCACGTTGCCTGCGCTCCACCGGGTGTTGGACAACAGCGGAAAATTGCGCCACAGCGATCGATTGGAGATGAGCGGATGCCCGGAAAGATCCGGCGCGAAAACCCGCTCGCAATACTGCCGCGACACGTCCTCGTCCATGCCTGCGAAACCCGCGCGGTGCCAGGTCGCGGCATCGCATTCGACGATGAAGGTGCTGCGCTCCGGTGCGTATCGGTAATGGTGCGCGACGAAAGTGCCGTGCTCGTTCTGGCGGAAAGTCAACGTCAGGTAATCGAACGGCCGGGTCGTTCCGTACCACACGAACTTGTTGGTGAGCCACTCCACGCGCGGCTGGAATAGCGCGGCATGCGCACGGCGGGTGGTCGAGTTGACACCGTCGGCCCCGACCACAAGATCGCAGCCGTCGAACCGATCCAAGGTGTCGAGAGCGATGCCATAGTCGAGGCCAACGCCGCTGCGCTGGCATTCCGAGCGCAACAGGCGCAGCAGCTCGAGGCGGCCGATTGCACAGAAGCCGCTGCCATCGATGTCGACGGCCGTATCGCGATGAACGATCCGCTGCATCGGCCAAGTCTGCATCACGTCCGCGAGCTTCGCGTGCATGGCAGGCGCATCGCGCGCCAGGAACTCGAGGGCGCCGTGCGAAAACACGACACCGAATCCGAATGTCGCATCCCGCGCGTTCTGCTCGACGATTGCTACCTCGGCATCCGGACGGCGGCGTTTGGCGAGCAGTGCGAAGAGCAAACCGGCGGGGCCTGCTCCGACGATACCGATGCGCATGGTGCGTTCCGGTGGACTCTTCCGATAACCGATTATGACCGTGCTGGCTTTGGACTAAACGACCCTCACGCGTGCAGGTGGTCCTGTCGTAATGCTGCCGATTACCGCCGCATGTGCGAAACCCTCTGCCGCAAAAATCTCAAGCACATCATCGGTGCACCCCTCGCTGCACGCAACGAGCAGGCCCCCCGACGTCTGGGGGTCGGTAAGGATTGCGCGCGCGGCATCGTCGATCCCGTCGCCGAGCGATACCTCGTGGCCATAGCTTTCCCAATTACGCGCGGAGGCTCCTGTGTGAATGCCGGCGCGCGCGAAGTCGAGCGCCTGCGGATGAAGGGGAAGCCTGGCAAACTCGATGGCCGCTCCCGCGTTCGATCCGCGACAGATTTCCAGCAGATGCCCCAGGAGACCAAATCCGGTGACATCGGTCAGCGCATGCACGCCATTCATGTGGCCAAGACTAAGGCCCGGTGTATTGAGCGCGGTGGTGCTCGCGATCATGGTGCGGTATTGGTCCGGCGTCAGCTGATCCTTTTTGAGCGCTGCGCTATACACCCCCACGCCCAACGGCTTGCCAAGAATCAATGCATCGCCGGGCTTGGCGCCCGTGTTGCGCTTCAGGTATCGAGGATCGACCAAGCCAACGACCACCAGGCCGTAAATCGGCTCGACGGAATCGATCGTGTGTCCACCGGCGACGGGAATGCCGGCTCTGGCACAGACCGCCTCGCCGCCTTCGAGGATCCGCTGGATTGTCGCCAACGGCAACTGATCGATCGGCATGCCAACCAGTGCCAAGGCAAAGAGTGGTGTGCCCCCCATGGCATAG
>JANXZT010000127.1 GCA_025355395.1 Betaproteobacteria bacterium | reverse complement strand
TGATTCCCGCCGACGGGCGCTTGTCGACCCACTGCAGACATACACCAGCCTACATTGAGCGCCGCATAGCTGACGTTGAGGCAGGCTCTAAATCGCGCGCGGTTGGTCCCCACGGCGGCCATGCGCCAGCGTGTTCGACGGCGTCTCTGCAAAGCGCTGCCGGTACTCCACCGAGAACCGCCCCATGTGGGTGAAGCCGCAACGAATGGCGATCTGGCTGACCAATTCGCCCGGTTGGGCATGGCGCAATGCGTCACGTACGCAATTGAAGCGCGCGTTGTTCAGGTAGCGCATCGGCGATACGCCGGTGAAATCGCGGAAGTGCTTGAACAGGGTGCGTCCAGGCACACGCGACTGCTCGACAATTTCGGTGAGCGTCACCTCCTCACGCAGTTGGGCCTGGATGTACTCGATGGCACGTTTCACGTCGCGCGAAGCAACCGGACGATCGAGGCGACCCAGCGCCTCGCTGTAGTTGTGCGGGTGGGAAAGCAACAGTCCGGTGATCAGCGACTCTTCGAAGCGGGCCATCGCGCTGGGCTCCCACAACATCGAGTCCTCGCACTCGAGTTCGCCGACCGCGAAGTGGAGGTGCCGCGCCAGACTGCGACCGTAGCCTGAGGTCAGGTCGACCATCGGCTGGAACGCGACCATTTGACGCGGCACCTCGCCCAGAAGCATGGTGAGCTGCCGGATCATCGCGCCCCGGGTCAGCGAAACATTGAAGCGTGCGCTCCCCGCCTCCGAGCGCAGCAGATTCTCCTGCATCGGCGCGCACACGGCAGCGTGACGTGCATCGCAGGTCACGCTTACATGGCCGGTCCTGGTCTCGATGCAGCCACGCACGGGCAGTTGAATCCAGTAGTCGTCGCGGGCCGGGGTCGCTCGCACCGTCACCGGCGAGCCGTACTGGATGTACCCGATGAACATTCCCGGCAGGTACACACCGTTGATGTGGACATCGAGCCGCCGTGTGTCGCGTGGCACGACGTCGAAGCGGAATTCCTTGCCGCGTAGGAACGCGCGCGTTTCTTCCACGTCACGGCTGTGGAAGATCTTCTGCCGCTCGAGAAGCGGCGCAGTGCCCGTGCCCATCTCGCATCCTCCGAACGGAATACTGCGATGAATGGAGTGAATTCTGCGCTCACTGGATAACCCCGGCAACCAAAGGATAGGGTGGCTCTTGGGGTTTCCCTATGCTGAACGAGCGGGCCCACGCGGCTGTGTCACGTCGCTTGTGCGCTCGGGCGCGCAAGAGGCGTACATGGTCATCGTCTTTGCACGGTGGAACTCCCCGTTTGGCAACCGCCGGCGTCTGTCTTCGATCTCGTCTAAGGAGCGAACATGTCACTGCGCATAAATGATGTTTCCCCCGACTTCACGGCCAAGACGACCCAGGGAACGATAGCCTTCCATCAGTGGATCGGCGACAGCTGGGCGATCCTGTTTTCGCACCCCAAGGACTTCACGCCCGTGTGTACCACCGAGCTGGGGTACATGGCGAAAATCGAGCCCGAATTCAGCAAGCGCAATTGCAAGCTGATCGGCTTGAGCGTCGATCCGGTCGATGCCCACGATCGCTGGGCCAAGGACATCGAGGAGACTCAAGGATATATGCCCAAGTACCCCATGATCGGCGACACCGACCTCGCGGTAGCCAAGCTGTACAACATGCTGCCGGCCGACGAGCCGGGCACCTCCGAGGGGCGGACCGCGGCGACCAACGCGACGGTGCGCTCGGTGTTCGTGATCGGCCCGGACAAGCGGATCAAGCTGATGCTGACCTACCCGATGACCACCGGCCGCAACTTCGACGAAATCCTGCGCGTCGTCGATTCGATTCAACTGACAGCTACGCATAAGGTCGCCACGCCGGTCAACTGGCAGCAAGGCGAGGATGTGATCATTGCCGGCTCCGTGTCGGACGAGGACGCCAGGAAGTTGTTCCCCGGGGGCTGGAAGGCGCCGAAGCCCTACCTCCGGGTGGTCAAGCAACCGGGCTGATTCGAGGAGCTCCATGGTCTTCGAGCAGATCGCGACGGGCGGCTGCCAGTCCTACCTCGTCGGCTGCGCCGAGACCTGCGCGGCTGCGCTGATCGATCCGGAAATGAGCCAGATCGATCGCTACGTCGCGCTCGCCGCTCGCGACGGCTTGCGTATCCGCTACCTGATCGACACCCACACGCACGCCGACCATTTCTCGGCGACCCGGGAACTCGCGCGACAGCTGAGCGTGCCCGTGGTCATGCACCGCGCGAGTCCCGCACCGTTTGTGGACATGCGGCTCGGCGACGGCGAGATGGTCGTGCTGGGGCGGTTGCGGCTGCAGGTTATTCACACGCCGGGGCACACAGTCGACTCGATGTGTCTGTTGGTCGAGGAGCGCCTGTTCACCGGAGACACGCTGCTCATCGACGCTACTGGACGTACCGACTTGCCGAGCGGCGACCCGGAGGCGCTCTACGATAGTCTGTTCCATCGCATCTTGCGTCTGGACCCCGCGCTCAAAGTCTGCCCTGCGCACGAGTACAAGGGACGCAGCCACTCGACAATCGCGCAGGAACTCGCCTCGAACCCGCGCCTGCAGAAACACGACCGCGCAGCCTTCGTCGAAATGATGCGCAGCCTCAGTCTCACCATGCCGACGCACATCACCGAGGCGCTGCGCACGAACATGAGCGGGGGCAAGACTGTGGCGCAACTGCTCGCCGAGGCCGCTGCGACCGTGCCGTTCATGTCGCTTGCCGAACTCAAGGCACGCGTCGAGGCTGCGGAGGATGACCTTATCGTGCTGGACGTACGCGAGCGAGACGCCTACGAGGGCGGTCACATTCCCGGCGCGCGATTGCTACCACGGGGCCAACTCGAGTTGCGCGTCAACAAGGATCTGCCCGATCCCACCCGGCGCATCCTCGCCTGCTGCGAACTGGGCTACATCTCGACACTCGCGGCATCGACATTGCGCGAGATCGGTTTTCTGCACGCGGTGGCGTTGGACGGCGGAATGAAGGCTTGGCGTGAGGTGGGCTATCCGCTGAAGGTGGGCCGCGACGCCTGAGCCTGGGATCATGTCGCTAGCGCAAGACCTGAACGAGCTGGCGTGCCGCTTCGCGACGGACGCAGAGTTCGCACGTTCAGTCGCGATGCGGGACCTGGAGCGCAGCGTTTGCGGCTGTGACTATGGGAGTACCAGTTGGACAACGCGCCGGGAAGCAGAGCGAATCGCCCAGCTGCTCGAGCTCCGCCCGGCCGCGAAGATGCTTGACGTGGGCGCCGGGTCGGGATGGCCGGGGCTCTATCTTGCGCAGCTCACGGGCTGCGACGTTGTGCTGGTGGACCTTCCTCTCGCGGCCCTTCGAATTGCGCTCGAACGCGCCACGACCGACAGCCTGTCCCAGCGATGCGAGGTCGTCGCGGCGGACGGTGCCGCACTGCCCTTCAAGGACGCTTCATTCGACGCGCTGAGCCATTCCGATGTCTTGTGCTGTACGCCTGACAAGCTGGCTGTCCTGCGGGGGTGTCGCCGCGTGGCGCGCGGTGGCGCCAGGATGGTGTTCACGGTCATCGTGCCCGCACCGTCATTGGGCGCGCCCGAGCGCCAGATCGCGATAGAGTCCGGCCCGCCGTTTGTTGACGTCCCGGATGACTATGCGGTCTTGCTCGATCAGTCGGGATGGTGCTTGCAGGAGCGGGCGGACCTGACGGCGGCGTTTTTGCGATCCATGCGCACCCACCTCGAGGGCATGCGGGCCCGTGCCGACGCGCTCGCCGCGCTGGTCGGTTCGGACGAGCTCACCGAGCGCATGAAGCGCCGACAAGCCACGATCGCCGCCGTCGAAGCTGGACTCTTGAGGCGCGAACTGTTCGTCGCCCGGACCGGCCAATGAAGACTCCGCGAGAGGTCGAGTGACGTGAGCGACCGCCGTAGCGAACAGCACACGACGGCGCGCCCGAAACCGGTCATTCGCGAAGGGCGGCAACTGGCCGCATCAAGACATTCCGCAGACGGCTCATGGCGACCGATTCCGGCCAGTCGCATTCGTCGAAAGCAGATTTTTACTCAGCAGTCGCCAATATAGGCGACAGACGGGGCTTGGAAAAATGAACGGACAAGGCGAGGCAATTGCTGGAGTTTTGCGAGTTGTTGTTCGATCTTGTCGCGCAGTTTCTCGCCCTGCTGAAGGGGCCGTCTTGCGGTGCCAGTGCGTTTGACATGACTCCACACCAGCTCATCCGGGTTCAGGTCCGGCGCGTAGCCGGGCAGGAAGTGCAAGGTCAGTCGACCGTTGGTCGAAGCCACGTATTTCCCCACCACGGTGGCTTTCTTGTGGGCGGGCAAGCTATCGAGCACCAGATGCACCGGCTTCTTGCGCCGATGCATCATCTGCTGCAGCAGTTCGACCAACAGTTCGGCGTTGAGCGCGCCGTCGTAGGTGCAGAACCAGAAGGCGCCGTTGGCATTCACCGCCGACGCGGCACTGATGGATTGCCGCTGCCCGGGACGGTGCACCACCGGCGTCTGGCCGCGCACGCCCCAGGTCTTGCCATGCACCGTATCGGCACGGAATCCGGATTCGTCCCAGAAGAACACTTCCGCCCCTTGCGCTTTCGCTTGCCGCGCCAGCGCCGGGTAGGTTTCACGCTGCCATTTCTCGATGGCTTCCGGATCGCGCTGGTAGGCCCGCTGCAACGGCTTCTGCGGCGTCAGTCCAAGTTTCGCCAACAGCTCTCCAACCGCCGTCAGTCCAAGCTTCACGCCGAACTTCTTGTCGATCAGTTCGGCGACCACGGCGCGCGTCCACAACCCGAAGTCCAAACCATACTGCCGCGGATCGCGGCCATTGACCCAACGAAACACTTGCCTTTCCTGCACTGGCGTCAGCCGGCGCGGTCGTCCCGTCGCCTTCGTCGAGCGCAGTGCCTTGATGCCCACCCCGGGACGCCGCGCCGCTTGGATCCACTTATAAATCGTTGTGCGATTGAATCCGTAGCCCGCAATCACTGCCGCTGCCGGTTCGCCTTCACGTACCCGCTCCACCGCCATCAACCGGATGGCCTCCAGCGTCTGGTGGTCAAAGGTCCGCCCGTCTCGTTTCATGCTCGATTCGACCGGCATCACCATTGAAAGTTTCAAAAATGTCGCCCTATTTACCGACTACTGAGTAAGCTCGAACGACAGCAATCCGCCATGGCCGCGGAAGAGTTCGCTCGCGAGCGCATGCTGCGGATGCGCCGGCATGCCCGCGGGTTGCGCTGGTTCGTGCGTGCCGGCTACCTTGACGCTACCGCTGCGCTCGACAAGGCCGGCTGGGAGCGCGGCGGCGGCTTCGCGCTCGATGCCCCGGTACAGATCGAGGGTCGCGACCGCGCGGAGCGGGAACGGCGGCTGCGCTACGGTGCCCGCCCGCCCTTCGCCTTGGACCGGCTGCAGCAGGTCCATCCGCAACAGCGCGTCTATTGTCTGCCCAGGCCGCGGCTCGATGGGGGCACTGCGCTGCACCTCACGCCGCTGGAACTGCTCGACCGGCTGGCCGCACGCCTCTCCTGGCGCTCCTGCTGGCGCGCCTCGACGAGCTCCTCCCCTTGCTCTGCTCCCGGTGCGGCGGCGAGATGGCATCATCGCCTTCATCACCGAGCCGCCGACGGTATACACTGCCCGCAAGGGTTTGGATTAGGCCGAAAACACTAATACATATACATACGAGCACGGTCACCTGACGTAGCCAAGGTCCTCGCGGGAAAAGCGAGGCTGCGCATTGCCTTGACCTCAATGGATACTCAATGAAGACATCGACGCCCCCGATCACTCGCCGTTTGCTCGCCATCGCTGCCATTTCAGCGTTGCTCATCGCCTGCGGCTCCGTGCCTGCGCTGGCAGCCACGCCACGGGACACATTGGTTGTCGCCTTTGCCTTCGACGACATCATTACGATGGACCCCGCCGAGGCCTTCGAAATCTCGGCCGGCGAAATCATGGGCAACACCTACGACCGGCTGGTCCGCTTCGAAGTGAACGACCCCTCCAAATTGTCTGGCGACATTGCCAAATCGTGGACCGTGTCGGCCGATGGCAGAATCTACAGCTTCGAGTTGAAAGCCGGATTGAAGTTTGCATCGGGGAATCCCCTCACCGCCGAGGACGTTGCTTTCTCGCTCCAGCGCGCCGTCATTCTCGACAAGACGCCCGCCTTCATCCTGACGCAGTTCGGGTTCACCAAGGACAACGTGAAGGACAAGATCAAGCAGACGGGTCCGTTGACGCTGACAATCGAGACCGACAAGTCGTTCGCCCCGTCCTTCGTGCTCAACTGCCTCACCGCCAATATTGCGGCAATCGTCGACAAGAAACTGGTGCTCTCCAAAGAACAGAACAACGACCTCGGTTACGCCTGGTTGAAGACCAATTACGCCGGCTCGGGCCCGCTGAAAATCCGGGAGTGGCGCGCCAACGAAATTGTGGCGCTCGAGCGCAATGACGCCTACGGCGGGGGAAAATCCAAGCTCGCGCGTGTCATCTACCGGCATGTAAAAGAGGCGGCCACCCAGCGCCTGTTGCTCGAAAAAGGCGACGTCGACATTGCCCGCAACCTCACCCCGCAGGATCTTGCCGCCGTGTCCTCCAACAAGGACATCAAGACGACGGGCACGCCCAAAGGCACGGTTTACTACTTCAGCCTGAACCAGAAAAATCCAACCTTGGCCAAGCCTGAAGTCCGTGAGGCGTTCAAATGGCTGGTCGATTACGCTGCTATCGGCGATACACTGATCAAGAACATTGGCGTTGTGCACCAGAACTTCCTGCCGGTCGGCCTGCTGGGCGCCAGCACGGAGAACCCCTATAAGCTCGACGTCGAGAAGGCGAAGGCGCTGCTGGCCAAGGCGGGCGTGCCGAACGGCTTCAAGGTGACGATCGACATGCGCACGGTGCAGCCGGTGCAAGGCATCACGGAAGCGTTTCAGCAGACGGCCAAGCGTGCCGGGATCGACATCGAAATCCTGCCCGGCGACGGCAAGCAGACACTGACGAAATACCGGGCCCGAACCCACGACCTCTACATCGGCCAGTGGGGCGCCGACTATTGGGATCCGCACAGCAACGCCGATACTTTTGCGCGCAATCCCGACAACGCCGACGATGCCAAGTCGAAACCACTAGCCTGGCGAAATTCGTGGGTCATCCCCGAACTGACCAAAAAGGCCGATGCCGCCGTGCTCGAGCGCGACGCGGGTAAGCGCCGTGCGATGTACGAGGAAATGCAAGCCGACTTCCGGAAAGACAGCCCCTTCGTCATGCTCTATCAGCAGACCGAGGTGGCGGCCTTCCGCAGCGGCGTCGAAGGCTTGAAGATCGGGCCAACCTCGGACACCACCTACATGTTCATGGTCTCGAAGCGGTAACTTCGCGGTAACCCAACGTTGAACGCGGTTCGCCAGATGTCGACGGGCGGACGCGGTGACGTCCGCCTGCTGCGGGCTTCCAACGCATTGGGACGTTTCCTGGTGGTCATCCTGCTGACCTACCTGGGTCTGTTGGCTGTAACTTTCTTCATCGGGCGGGTGATCCCGATCGACCCCGTTCTGGCCATCGTCGGCGATCGCGCACCGGAGCACGTCATCGCCCGCGTGCGCGAGGAACTTGGCCTCAACAAACCGCTGTGGGAACAGTTTTACATCTACGTGAGCAAAGTCCTGCAGGGTGATTTTGGCAGGTCCGTGTTGACGTCGAATCCGGTGATGCAGGATATCCGGCGGACCTTTCCGGCGACGCTCGAACTTGCGACGCTGGGCATCATCATCGGCGCGGGCATCGGCGTCCCGCTAGGCGTTTGGGCGGCGGTCAGGCGCGGCCGACTGGTTGACCAAATCATTCGCATCGTAGGGCTCGTCGGTTATTCGGTGCCGATATTCTGGCTCGGGCTCATGGCGCTCGTCGTGTTCTATGCCCGGCTTGGTTGGGTCGGGGGGCCGGGTCGCATCGACGTCGTCTATGAATACACGCTGGTCCCGGTTACGGGGCTCCTGCTTCTCGATACCGCTCGCGCCGGCGAATGGGAGGCCTTCGCCAACGCTCTGTCGCACCTCATTTTGCCGGCCTCCCTGCTTGGCTATTTCGCGCTCGCCTACATCAGCCGCATGACCCGTTCGTTCATGTTGAACGAACTCGCTCAGGAATATGTGGTCGCCGCGCGCGCGAAGGGCCTTTCCGAGAGTCGGATCATCTGGCGTCATGCGTTGCGCAACGCGATGGTGCCGCTGGTCACCGTGATTGCGTTGTCCTACGCCGGGCTGTTGGAGGGCTCGGTGCTCACGGAAACGGTCTTTTCCTGGCCGGGACTCGGGCTCTACATCACCAACTCGCTGCAGAACGCCGACATGAATGCCGTGCTCGGAGGCACGATCATCGTCGGCTCGATTTTTATCGGCCTCAATCTTCTGTCGGACTTGCTGTACACGCTGCTCGACCCTAGAACGCGAACGCGTTGAACCAGAGACCATGATGCGGGCGCGATGACAGCGAATGCCACACGCAACGGCGCGGTACCCGGCGAGACTCTGCGCGATTGGTTGATATCCGATCGGCCGCGCTCGCGCCGGCAGGCATCAGTCGGGCGCGCCTACCGTGCGTGGCGCGGCTTTTCCAGTAACCGGCTCGCGATGCTGGGCCTGGTGATCGTCGTCGGTCTGGTGCTGGTAGCGATATTCGCGAATTTGCTGAGCCCTTATTCGCCCTACATCGGCGATTTGCGCACGACACGCTTGTTGCCGCCGTCGCCCGCGCACTGGTTCGGCACTGACGACCAGGGCCGCGACATCCTCTCGCGCATCATCCAGGGCTCGAGGATCACGCTTTTTGTCGTCGTGCTCGTGGCCATACTCGCGGCGCCGATCGGACTTGCCGTCGGCACGGTGGCAGGCTATTCCGGCGGGTTGATCGACGCAGCGCTGATGCGCATCACCGACATCTTCCTGGCATTTCCGCGGCTTATTCTCGCGCTCGCGTTTGTTGCGGCCCTTGGTCCGGGCATCGAAAATGCGGTGCTCGCCATCGCCATCACTTCATGGCCCCCTTATGCGCGAATTGCGCGCGCCGAGACGCTCACGATCCGACAGACGGATTACATCGCCGCCGTGCAATTGATCGGAGCCTCCCCCTGGCGGATTGTGTTGCGCCACATCATGCCGCTCTGTGTTGCTTCCGTGATCGTCCGCGTTACGCTCGATATGGCCGGCATCATTCTCACTGCCGCGGGACTGGGCTTCCTCGGCCTCGGTGCGCAGCCACCCATGCCCGAATGGGGCGCGATGATCGCCAATGGGCGACTTTATGTGCTCGATCAGTGGTGGGTCGCTGCGGCGCCGGGCGCGGCCATTTTTGTGGTGAGCCTGGCGTTCAACCTGTTGGGCGATGGGCTGCGCGATGCGCTCGATCCAAGGGCTGCGAAATGAATGCGCCGCCGCATTTGCCATCCCGTTCGCCCTACGATCCGATGCTCGTGGTCGAAGATCTCCGCGTCTCCTTCCCCAGACGTGGCGGCGGCAGAACCGAAGCGGTGCGCGGAGTTTCGTTCACGCTGGGTCGCGAGCGATTGGGCATCGTCGGTGAATCCGGTTCCGGCAAGTCGCAAACGGGGCGCGCGATCCTCGGCCTCACGGCGCCGGAGGGACGCGTCAGCGCCCGGCGGCTCATGTTCAATGGTGTCGACCTCATGCACTGCACGCCGCGGGAGAGACGCCTGCTGCGTGGTGGCCGTATCGCCATGGTGTTGCAAGACCCGAAGTATTCGTTGAATCCGGTGATGACCATCGGCGATCAAATCGTCGAAACGCTGCGCGCCCATACGCGGATGTCATTCAGTGAAGCGAGGACGAGAGCGATGGCCGCTCTCGAATCCGTGCAGATCGACGACCCGAAACGCGTCTACACGCTTTATCCGCATGAAGTATCCGGTGGCATGGGGCAGCGGGCGATGATTGCCATGATGCTGATTGCCAACCCCGACCTGCTGATTGCGGACGAGCCGACTTCCGCGTTGGACGTCACGGTTCAATTGCAGGTGCTTGCCGTCCTGGATGCGTTGGTCGTCGAGCGCGGCATGGGGCTCATTTTCATTTCGCACGACCTGCGGCTCGTTTCGACGTTCTGCGATCGTATCCTGGTCATGTACGCCGGTCAGGTGGTGGAGGAAGTGTCCGCCGGCCGCCTCGCCGATGCCAAGCATCCGTACACGCGCGGGCTCCTGAACTGCGTGCCAAAGCTGGGCGCATCCGTCCATCCGCTGCCGACACTGGATCGCCTACCGGAGTGGGCGCTGTGACCCTGCCCACGGTGGGCATCGAGGCCCGGCACCTCACCGTCACCTACGACGGGTTCGTCGCGGTCGCAGATACTTCGTTGCGCGTCGATGCCGGGGAGAGCTTCGGCATTGTCGGTGAATCGGGCTCCGGTAAATCAACCGTGCTGCGCGCCCTCTGCGGACTTGTTCCCATGGGATCCGGCACGGTGCAACTGGTCGCAAAGTCGGTCGATGACACTATCGGTACGGGCGCTGCCGTCGCGCCGTTGCCGTTGCCGGGCAGCAAGCGGTTTCGCCGTCTCGTGCAGATGGTTTTTCAGGATCCCTACGGGTCGCTGCATCCGCGGCAGACGGTCGACCGGATCCTGGCCGAACCGCTGGCAATCCACGACATCGACGATGCCGAGAACCGAATCGAGCGGGCGCTCGATGAAGTCGGTCTCGGCACGGGTTTCCGCTTTCGCTATCCGCATCAACTTTCCGGGGGGCAGCGGCAGCGCATCGCCGTCGCCCGTGCGCTGATTCTCGAGCCCCAGATCCTGCTGCTGGACGAACCGACATCGTCGCTCGACGCCTCGGTGCAGGCCGAGGTGCTGAACCTGCTGGAGGAGTTGCGCCGGCGGCGTGGCCTGACGTTCATCATGGTAAGCCACGACCTCGCGGTGGTAACCCATATGTGCGAGCGGCTGATGGTGATGCAGCGGGGTCAGACGGTGGAGCTGCTCTCTGCCGCAGACCTTGCGGCCCGACGGATGACGGACGCATACACGCGCAATCTGATGGAGGCCTCGACCGGTTTTCGGCGAGGGCACCGATGATCAATTGGGAATCCCATGCCTGCCTGCCGCTCCACCGCCACGCCGACTTTGCGCCGATCGACAGGCTCCACGCGGCAGGCGTGAACTATGTCTCGATCAATGTCGGGATGGACATGAATCCGCTGTCGCAGGTGATGTCGGTCATCGCCGGGTTTCGCGCGACGATCGCCGCGCAGCCGGACCGCTACATATTGGCGTCAAGCGTCGAGGAGATTAAACTGGCGGCCGCGAACGGAATACTCGCCGTCGGCTTCGACCTGGAAGGGGCCATGCCGTTGTTAGAACAGCCCGAAATGGTGGCGCTATATCGCGATCTCGGCGTGCGCCAGATTCATTTTGCCTACAACCGCAACAACAGCGTGGCAGACGGCTGCCACGATGTCGAGCGTGGGCTCACTGCACTCGGTCGGCGCATGGTCGAGGCGGTCAACGATGCGGGCTTGCTGATGGATTGCTCGCACACCGGCCGACGTTGCAGCCTCGAGATCATGGCCGCATCGCGACAACCGGTGATCTTCAGCCATTCCAACCCGCTGGCGTTGGTCGAGCATGGGCGCAACGTCACCGACGAACAGATACAAGCGTGTGCGGCAACCGGTGGCGTCGTCTGCGTGTCCGGCGTTTCCGGGTTTCTTGGCAATCGCACGCCCACGGCGGACGACGTTGCCCGGCACGCGACCTACGTTGCGCGGCTCGTGGGCATTCGCCACGCCGGCATTGGATTGGACATCAGCTTCCGACAGGACGGGCTCGACGATACGCCACCGGGAAATTTCGATGCAAGCTATTGGTGGCCAACGACGGCTGGTTACGCTCGGTCCATCTCGCGGATGACCTACACGCCCATCGAAACCTGGCAGGTGCTCGCAGCGGCGCTGCAACGCGCGGGCATGACGGGTGACGAAGCCTCGCTGGTCATGGGTGGCAACATGCTGCGGGTGGCGCAACAGGTCTGGCGTTAGTTACCCCTGGTTAGCCCCGTCATTTGTGCCGGCAGCCGAAGACTACAGCTTTGCGTCGACGAATGCAGCCAATGCCGCCATGAGGCGCCGCAAGTTCTGCTCGAGCACCGCGTAGCCCGCGTTTTGAACCAGTGTCGATTCATCCATGTAGAGCGCGCGATTGACTTCGATTTGCAGGCTGTGCCGCGCCTCGCGCGGCCGGCCGTAGCGGCGCACGATCTCGACGCCCTTGTAAGGATCGTTGACGGCGACGCGGTAACCCATCGCCGAAAGAGTATCGGCCACCGCACGCGTGAATTCCGGCGCGCACGTCGTTCCATCCCGATCACCGAGCACAAAATCTGCCCGCGCCCGACCCGGATTGTCCGCATTGGCATCGCCGATCGACGGCATCGAATGGCAGTTGATGTGCCAGACCGCCCCAAAGCGCGCATGCATCCGGTTGAGCTCGCCGGCGATGGCGGCGTGATAGGGCAGATACCATTGCTCGATGCGTTGACGCAATTCATTGGTGGTGAGCTTTCGCGCGTACATCGGCGCGCCACCACGCGCGACTCGCCATACGAGTCCGATGCCCTGCTGCGTCTTCCGCGAGGCGCTGACCGGACCGGGCCACGCATCCTCAAGCAAGCCGATGTCGATCTCGTCGACATTGCGATTGGCATCGATGTAAGCCCGCGGAAACATCGCCTCGATGAGTGTTGCGCCGAACGCCGGCGCGCCGCCATAGAGACGCGCGACATGGGTATCCTCGGCGAGACGCACCACCGCACGCGGCGGGGCGTGGTCGAAGTCGTCCGGATAACGTACGCCGCTATGGGGCGAATCGAAGATGAGCGGACGGCCGATACCTTCGGCGCGATATACCGTGAATGCAGGATGGTTCATCGTGGCGTCGCCTCGGCGTTGAGATGGCAGGCGGAGCGGCGACCGGGCGCGATTGCAACCAGGGGCGGCACCACGTCATGGCATACCGGCATGACGTACGGACAACGCGGATGGAAGTGACAGCCGCCCGGGGGCGAGAGCGGTGATGGAACCTCGCCCCGGATCGGGATGAATGCACGCTTGCCGGGCACGACCTTGCCCACTTCGGCGAGCAATGCCATGGTGTACGGATGGTTCGGCTTGGTGAAAAGCGCCTCCGTGGGTCCACTTTCCACGATACGGCCCAGGTACATGACCATGACCCGATCACTGATGTGCTCGACCACACCCAAGTCGTGGCTGATGAAAAGATAAGTAAGGTCCAGTGTTGCGCGCAGATCCATGAACAGGTTCAGTACCTGCGCCTGGATCGAGACATCGAGCGCTGCCATCGATTCGTCACACACCAGGAACTCGGGCTTCACCGCCAGTGCACGCGCAATGCCGATGCGAGCCCGTTGTCCGCCGGAGAACTGATGCGGGAACCGCCGCATGAGCGTGGGATCGAGGCCGACGCGATTGAGCTGCAGGCCGACGTACTCGACTTGCTGCTTGCGCCCGATAAGCCGATGCGCGAGCGGCGCTTCACCCACGATGTCCATCACCCGCAAACGCGGGTTCAGCGATGCGTACGGGTCCTGAAAGATCATCTGCATCTTGAGCTGCTGCGCGCGCGCTGCTGCCGGCTTCAATGCGGTGAGCGGACGGCCTCGCCACCAGCGCTGCCCGCTGGTGAGCCCGAGGAGACCGACCGCGAGCCGTCCCAGCGTGGACTTGCCGCAGCCGGACTCGCCCACGAGACCCACCACTTCGCCGGGATCGATCGCGAGGTCCACCGCATCGACCGCGTGCACCACCTCTTCCTTCGCCGACCCGCCGAGCGCGTTGGCAAGGCGCGCCGCCGCATCGAGCGGCCGGACAAAGCGCTTGGTGGCCCCGCGCAACTCCAGGATCGGGTCCGTGCACTCATCGACAGCAAGTGCCAGGCCGAGCGCGGGTGCAATGACGGTGTTCATTCCAGCACGGCGACCGGCGGCAACGGATTGTGACAACGTACCGCCCGCCCGCGTGAAAGATCCCCGACCATGCGTGTTTCGGGCGCGCCAAGGCACGCATCGATCGACCGGCCGCAACGGTCGCGGAACGCGCAGCCCAACGGCAAATCGGCGAGCGAGGGCGCCATGCCCTGGATCGGCTTCAGGCGCACGCCGCGGGCCGTGCGTGAAGGTACGGAATCGAGCAGGCCCTGGGTGTAAGGATGCACCGGCCGCTCGATCACGTCGGCGACGGTGCCCTCCTCGACGATGCGGCCCGCGTACATCACACAAACGCGGTCGGCGAGGCCCGCCACCACCGCGAGATCGTGGGTCACCCAGATCATCGCCGCGCCGGTCTCGCGGGTGAGCTTTTGCATCTCGTAGAGGATCTGCCCCTGGATCGTAACGTCGAGCGCGGTCGTCGGCTCATCCGCGATGATGAGATCCGGATTATTGAGGAGCGCGATGGCGATCGCCACCCGCTGCCGCATCCCGCCCGAGAACTGATGAGGGTACGCGCTCAGCCGCTCGTCCGGCGACGGAATGCCCACGCGGACCAGTGCCGCCCGTGAGCGCTCCATGGCCGCTGCGCGCGGCAATGATTCGTGCGCGAGTATGGTCTCGACCATCTGCACGTCAATGCGAAGCACGGGATTCAACGTCATCATCGGATCCTGGAAGATCATCGCGATCCGGTTGCCGCGCAACTGGCGCAGAGCTTCCGGCGACAGCGCGCGAAGATCCCGGCCGCCGAGAACGATGCGTCCGCTCACGATGCGTCCCGGCGGATCGATGAGCCCCATGATCGAATAGCCGATCATGGTCTTGCCCGAGCCGGATTCACCGACGAGCCCGAGCACCTCGCCCTTGCTCACCGTGAACGATACGTCGTCGACCGCCTTCACCACCCCCGCTTTGGTGAAGAAATGCGTGCGCAGGCCCTCGACCTCCAGCAATGGCACGCTCATCGCTGCAGGCGCGGATTGAGAACATCGCGCAACTGATCGGCGACGAGATTGATGGAGAGGATCGTGCATACCAGCGCGATGCCCGGAAAGAAGCTGATCCAGTACTTGCCGGAGAGGAGATACTGGTAGCCATTGGCAATCAGCAGTCCGAGCGAAGGTTCGGTGATCGGCAGGCCAAGACCCAGGAACGACAGCGTTGCTTCGAGCGCAATGGCGGACGCGACCTGCACCGTGGCCACGACGATCATCGGCGGCAGGCAGTTGGGCAGCAGATGCCGGAACACGATGCGCGCGGGGCGCAACCCCAGGCCTCGCGCGGCCTCCATGTATTCCTTGCGTTGCTCGACCAGCGCCGCGCTGCGAACGGTGCGGGCATAGTAGGCCCATTGCACCGTCACCAGCGCGAGCACGATCTTGCCGGTGCCCTGCCCCAGCACCGCGAGCAGTATCAGCGCGATCAGAATCGCAGGAAATGAAAGCTGGATGTCGACCACCCGCATGATGAGGGCTTCCATCCGGCCGCCCATCGACGCCGCAGTCAATCCCATGACGAGGCCGATGACCAGCGCAAAGCCGGTCGCGACGACGCCCACGCCGAGGCTGATGCGCAATCCGTACAGGATGGCGGAGAGCATGTCGCGCCCTTGGTCGTCGGTGCCGAGCCAGTACACGCCGTGCGGAGCGGGCGAGCCGGGCGGAAGCCGGCCCTCCATGACGTCGAGTTGCGACAGATCGTAGGGATTCTGCGGCGAGATGAAGGGCGCCAGCAATGCCGCGGCGATAATCGCGCAAAGCAGCGCCAACCCCGCCATGGCGATGGCGTCGCTCGCGAAATCACCGGCGATGCGCCGCAGCGGAGTTTCGACGGCGCGGCGGGACACCGCGCCGGGCATGATCGAACTCACCCCTTGCTTTCGGTAACCCGGACCCGTGGGTCCAAGGCCGAATAAAGAATATCGACGACCAGGTTGATGATGATGAATAGCGTCACGATGATCAGCAGATAGGCGACGATCACCGGCCGGTCCAGAAGCCCGATGGAGTCTATCAAGAGCTTGCCCATTCCAGGCCAGGCGAACACGCTTTCGGTCACGATGGCAAATGCGATGACCGAGCCGAGCTCGAGGCCGATCACCGTGACAATCGGGATCAGGATATTGCGCAACACATGCACGCCAATGATCCGCGCATTGGTCAGGCCCTTGGCGCGGGCGAACTTCACGTAGTCCTGGAGCAGTGCCTCGCGTGCCCCGGCGCGGGTGAGGCGGATGAGCAATGCAAGCTTGAACAATGCGAGGTTGATCGCCGGCAAGGCGAGGTGGCGCCAGCCTTCGAGGGACAGGAACGACACCGGAATCACGCCAAACAAGTCCACCGTCGGGCCGCGTCCACTCGACGGCAGCCAGCCCAGCATGACCGAGAACACCATGATGAGCATCAACCCCACCCAGAACGTCGGCAGCGAAAAGCCGAGGATCGATCCGGCCATGATGGCCCGGCCGGCAATGCTGCGCGGTTTGAGGCCCGCCCAAAGCCCGAGCGGGATCCCGAGCACGATCGCTATCACCATCGCCGCCAGGGCGAGCTCCATCGTGGCCGGCATGCGCTCGAGGATGAGCGACAGCGCCGGGGTGCTGTGGACAAAGGAGCGCCCGAGATCACCGTGTGCAGCACCGGTGACGAAGCTCAGGTATTGCTCGGGCAACGATCGGTCAAGGCCCAACGCCGCGATCGCATGCTCGCGCTCGATCTGATCAGCCTGCGGGTTGATGAGGATGTCGATCGGATTGCCGACTGCGTACACGCCGACGAACACCAGAAGTGACATCGCCACAAGCACCGCGACGCTTTGCAGGCTGCGACGAATGATGAAAGCCAGCATAGGTAGTTATCGAGGATTACGCCAAGCTTGACAAGACTCTGTCATACCGATGAAGGCGGAGGCATGCCAACCTTCGTCATTCCCGATGAAGGAAAGGAATACCACTTCGTCATTCCCGCGTTCGCGGGAATCCATTTTCCGGGGCCAAGAGTGGGTCCGATGCAAAGTCAAAACGGGTCCCCGTCGAGGTCAATATGGACCCCCGCGTCCGCGGGGATGACGAATCAATACCGTCGCTTTCGCAAAAACGCCGATGGAAGCGCCGTCACTTTCGAAGAGATGACGCCTTGCGTGCGGTCAATCTCAAACGACCTTTACCCGGATATCGGGCAAGCCATCGATGTGCCCTTCCATGATGTCGCCGCGAACCACCGGTCCCACGTTTTCGGGCGTTCCCGAATAGATGATGTCCCCGGGCATGAGCTCGAAGGCTTCCGACAATTTGCTCACCTGCTCCGCAACCGACCAGATCATCTGGTTCAGGTTAGCGCTTTGCTTCACCTGGCCGTTGACCTTGAGCGAGATGGCCCCTTGCGTGAAATGCTGCACTCTCGGCACTGGTTGAAGCGGCCCGAGTGGCGCGGACCGGTCGAAGCTTTTGCCGATCTCCCACGGTTTTTTTTCATCGCCCATGGCACGCTGCAGGTCGCGTCGCGTCATGTCGAGCCCGACGGTATAGCCAAAGACGTGTTCGAGCGCACGATCGATGGGAATGTTGCGCCCCCCCTGGTGGAGCGCCGCCACGAGCTCGATCTCGTAGTGATAGTTCTTGGTGAGCGGCGGATAAGGATGGTCGATCGTCTCTCCCGGCGGCACCCACTGGATGGCATCGGTTGGCTTCTGGAAAAAGAATGGCGGCTCGCGTGTCGGGTCCGAGCCCATCTCGCGCGAATGCGCGGCGTAGTTGCGACCAATGCAGTAGATGCGCCGCACCGGAAACATCTCGCTCATGCCGGCGATTGGAATAAATGTCGCCGCGACGTTGAACGGTGTCTTCGGCGCGTCGGCACCCAATGAGGGCATGGCCTGGCTGGCAGCGCCTCCGACCAGCAGCGCGGTGGCGGTTTTCAGAACGTCGCGTCGTTGTCTTGATTTCATGGTTTCTCCTGTGTGTCATTGGGCCCTGCCGCACGATGATGTGAGGCTTGCCGAGGTTCCTCAGCCGCGGCGTGTGTTCCGGCGCCGGGTCCACCAGGCGCCCAACTCGCCGACAATGCCGCGGCGAAACGCCAGCACGCACACCACAAAGATGACGCCCGTCAGCACCGTAACCCATTGCCCGAACCCGGCGAAATAATTCTCGATGGAAATGATCGCGAACGCGCCGGCGACGGGTCCGAAAATGGTGCCCATGCCGCCCAACAGCGTCATGAGCACGACCTCGCCGGACATCGTCCAATGCACGTCGGTGAGTGAAGCGAGCTGGAACACGATCGCCTTGGTGGCGCCGGCGAGGCCTGCGAGCCCCGCTGAAAGCACGAACGCGATGAGCATGAACCGGTCCGCATCGTAGCCGAGCGAGATCGCTCGCGGCTCGTTATCCCGGATCGCCTTCAGCACATTGCCGAACGGCGAATGAATGACCCGGTAAATGAGCAGGAAGCCCAACATGAATATGGTCAGCACCACGTAATACATGACCAGCGGCTGCGTGAGATCGAGCACCCCGAACATCTTGCCGCGCGGCACCGATTGAATGCCGTCCTCGCCATGCGTAAACGGCGTCTGCAAATAGAAGAAGAACACCATCTGGGACAACGCCAGGGTGATCATGGCGAAGTAGATGCCTTGCCGCCGGATCGCGAGCGCGCCCGCCATGGCGCCGAGCGCAGTTGAAGCGGCAGTGCCGGCGAGGATCGCCAGTTCCGGCGAAAGACCCCAGGACTTGGCGGTATAGGCCGTGACGTAGCCGGCGGTGCCGAGGAACATCGCATGACCGAACGATAACAGGCCACCGAAGCCCAGCAGCAGGTTGAAAGCACACGCGAAGAGCGCGAAGCACAGCGCCTTCATCAGGAATACCGGATAAAACCCCACATGCGGCGCTACCGCCAAGGCCACGACGAAGATGAGGGTCGCAATCCGGAATCCGCGCGTTTCGGGCGGTTCAGCGGCGGGTGTTGCCGGCGCGGGGATGGCCACCTTCGAGGAGGTCGCCATGATCAGCGCTCCTGACCGAACAAGCCCGCGGGCTTGATGAGCAGCACGATGACCATGATAACGAATATCACGGTGTTCGATGCCTCCGGATAGAACACCTTGGTCAGACCCTCGATGATTCCAAGCCCGAAGCCGGTCACGATTGCTCCCAGGATCGACCCCATGCCACCAATGACGACGACCGCGAACACGACAATGATGAGGTTCGCACCCATCTGCGGATTGACCTGGTAGATCGGGGCAGCCATCACGCCGGCGAATGCCGCGAGGCCCACGCCGAAGCCATAGGTCAGGGTAACCATGCGCGGAACGTTGATGCCGAACGCCTGCACCACGGTGGCGTTTTCAGTGGCCGCCCGCAAGTACGAGCCAAGGCGGGTGCGCTCGGTGAGATACCACGTGCCAAGGCAGACGAGGAGCGATGCGACGATCACCCAGGCGCGATACTTGGGCAGGAACATGAAGCCGAGATTGAACGTGCCCGCGAATTCATCGGGCAATCGATACGGTTGACCCGAGCTGCCGTAATAATTGGTAAAAAGCCCTTGCACGATGAGTGCCAGGCCAAAAGTCAGCAGCAGCCCGTAAAGATGGTCGAGCTTGTAGAGCCGCGAGAGCATCGTGCGTTCCACGATGATGCCCGTGATGCCAACCACGATGGGCGCAATGAGCAGCGACCACCAATAGCCGATGCCCGCGAGCTCGAGCAGGAAAAAGGCGCAAAAGGCGCCCATCATGTATTGGGCGCCGTGCGTGAAATTGATGATGTTGAGAAGACCGAATATAACCGCGAGACCCAGGCTCATCATGGCGTAGAACGCACCGTTGATGAGGCCGATCAGCAGTTGCCCGAACAGGGCCTGCACCGGTACGCCGAAGATCTCGGTCACGGACAAACCTCAATCGTCATCCCTGCGAACGCAGGGATCCATGTCGACTTTGAAGCGGACCCTTGTTGACTCCGAATGGCGCCGTTTTGGGGTCGCAACAATGGATTCCCGCGTTCGCGGGAATGACGCAGCGTTGTCATGCCTTGCGCAATCCGCAGAATGCAATGGTGACAAACCTCAATCTTCATTCTGCGGACGGTGACAAACCTCAATCTTCATCCCTGCGAACGCAGGGATCCAAGTTGACTTTGAATCGCACCCATGTTGACTCCGACCTGTCCCGTTCTCGAGTCGCAACCATGGATTCCCGCGTTCGCGGGAATGACGGAGTCCATCGTTTACTTGACCAGCGAACACTCACCATCCTTGAGCGGCCGGAACGCCTGGTCCGCCGGGATGGTGGCCCGAATCTTGTAATAATCCCAGGGACCCTTCGATTCCGACGGCTTCTTTACTTCGACCAGATACGCCGGGTGGATCTTGCGGCCATCGATGCGGATGCTGCCCTTGCCGAACAGCGGGTCGTCGGTGGGCATTTCTTTCATCTTGGCCACAACCTTGGTGCCGTCATCGCTCTTCAAAGCTTCCACAGCCTTGAAGTAATGCAGCAGGGCCGCGTATACGCCAGCATGAACCATCGTCGGATGAATGCCCTTGTCGCGTTCCGCGAAGCGCTTGGCGAAGGCTCGGGTCTGATCGTTCATGTCCCAGTAGAACGTGTTGGTCAGGATCAGGCCCTGCGCGGTGTTGAGCCCGAGCGCGTGCACGTCGGTCAGGAACACCAGCAATCCGGCGAGGTTCTGGCCGCCCTTGACGATGCCAAACTCGGCTGCCTGCTTGATCGAGTTCGTCGTGTCACCACCCGCATTGGCAAGCCCGACGATCTTGGCCTTGGAAGCCTGTGCCTGCAGCAGGAACGAGCTGAAATCCTGGTTGTTCAGCGGAACCTTCACGGCCCCCAGCACCTTGCCGCCATTCTTGATGACCACCGCCGCGGTGTCACGCTCCAGGGCGTGCCCGAATGCGTAGTCGGCGGTGATGAAGAACCAGGAGTCGCCGCCCTGCTTGACGATGGCCGTGCCGGTGCCATTGGCGAGCATCCACGTGTCGTACGCCCAGTGCACCGTGTTGGGGGAGCACGCCTTGCCGGTCAGGTCGGAGCTCGCCGGACCGGAAGCGAGAAAAACCTTGCCCTTGTCCCTGGTGATCTGGTTGACCGCCAGCGCGACGCCCGAATTGGGCACGTCGACGATCACGTCCACCTTGTCGACGTCGTACCACTGGCGCGCGATATTGGAGCCGACATCCGGCTTGTTCTGGTGGTCGGCCGAGAGGATCTCGACCTTGATGCCACGCTTCTCGATGCCCGAATCCTCGACGGCCATGCGCGCCGCCGCGACCGAGCCCGCACCGGCCAAGTCGGTGTACAGGCTCGACATGTCCGACAGCACGCCGATCTTGATGACGTTATCGGAAATTTGCGCCTGCGCGGTGCCCGCGCCCAACGCTCCGGCCAGCGCCAGCGCCAGCAAACTCCTTTGCATTGTCTTCATCGTGCATCCTCCTGGTGGTTGCGCGCCGCGGCCAAAAGGCTCACGCCGCGTTCAGCGGCTAAACGCCGAGATAATCATGCAGCTTGGCCATGTTGGCCTCGAGTTCCGCATTCGGAATCATGTCGACCACACGGCCGTGGTCCATCACATAATGCCGATCCGCGACGGTCGCCGCGAACCGGAAGTTCTGCTCGACGAGAAGGATCGTGAAGCCTTGCGACTTGAGCCGCCCGATCGTGCGCCCGATCTGCTGCACGATAACAGGCGCGAGGCCTTCTGTTGGCTCGTCCAGCAACAAGAGGCGTGCGCCGGTGCGCAGGATGCGGCCGATCGCGAGCATCTGCTGCTCGCCGCCGGAAAGCTTGGTGCCCTGGCTTCGCAGCCGCTCCTTCAAGTTCGGAAAGAGCTCGTAAATCTGCTCGATCGACAATCCGCCCTCGCGCACGATCGGCGGTAGCAGCAGGTTTTCCTCGACGTTCAAGCTCGCGAAAATCGCGCGCTCTTCAGGACACCATGCGATGCCGCGGCGGGCGATGCGGTTCGACTGCAGCCGGATGATCTCCTCGCCCTCATAGGTAATCGAGCCTTCACGCCGCGGCACGATGCCCATGATCGATTTCAGGGTCGTTGTCTTGCCCGCGCCGTTGCGTCCCAGCAGGGTCACGACTTCGCCGGCCGCGACGTCGAAGTCTACGCCGTGCAGGATATGCGATTCGCCATACCACGCGTTCAAACTGCGCACGGCCAGAAGCGGCCCGGTGGGCAGCGCCGCAGTGGGCCCGGCCCCGGCGAGGACGCGGTCTTCAGGCATGCGGCTGTCCCAGGTACGCTTCGATGACCTTCGGGTGCTTCGAGACCGTTGCGTAATTGCCTTGGGCAAGAATTTCACCGCGCGCGAGGACGGTGATGTGATCGGAGAGTGTGGACACGACGCTCAAGTTGTGCTCGACCATGAGGACGGTGCGATTGGCCGCGACTTTCCTGATGAGGGCGGAAATGCGCTCCACGTCCTCGTGGGTCATGCCGGCAGTGGGCTCGTCGAGCAACATCATTTCCGGGTCGAGGGCCAGCGTGGTGGCGATTTCGAGCGCCCGCTTGCGGCCGTAGGGAAGCTCACCCGCCGGCGCATGTACGAACTCAACCAATCCCACGGCCTCGATCAACGTCTCCGCGCGTTCGGTCAGGGTGTCGAGCACCCGGCGGGACCGCCAGAAATCGAATGAATGCCCGCTCTTGCGCTGCAGTGCCACGCGCACATTTTCCAGCACAGTGAGGTTGGGAAACACCGCCGAGATCTGGAACGAACGCACCAGCCCCATTCGGGCGATAGCCGCCGGCCGCGACCCGGTGATTTCGCGTCCCTTGTAAAAAATCTGGCCGCGCGTGGGCGTAAGAAAATGCGTCAGCAGGTTGAAGCAGGTGGTCTTGCCCGCACCATTGGGGCCGATGAGCGCGTGAATGGTCCCGCGTCGCACCATCAGATCGACATCCTTGACGGCGACGAATCCCTTGAATTCCTTGGTGAGCTGCCTTGTTTCAAGGATTGTGTCGTCGTCGGCCATACCGGCGGCGCCGCGAAGCGCCTCTCTCCTTCCGCTAATCGAGGCGATTATGCGGGAATCGCAGAAACATTGGCAATGTGCATGCCAAGCGCATGGAAACGCTGCAGCCGGGTGCCCGGATTCGAGCGCGGTTCGGGCGTTTCCGCGCTCACGCGCCCCGGGGCGGTGCGGGGCAGGTACGGGTTTGCCCGCGGATTTCAGGCCGGCCAGTGCGGCTTGCGCTTTGCCACGAATGCCGCAACGCCCTCCTGTGCATCGTCATCCAGCATGTTTCCGGTGATGACGGCGGTGGCATCCTCGTAGGCCTTGGCCGTGGTGAGCTCGAGCTGCCGGTAGAAGAAGCGTTTGCCTGTAGCAATGACTGCGCGCGGCTTATCCATCATCTGCCGGGCCAGCGCCTGCGTTTCCCGGTCGAGGTTCTCCGCAGATGCGACTCGATTGATGAGCCCCCAATCGAGTGCCGTTGGCGCATCGATGAAGGCGCCGGTAAAGAGCATCTCGAAGGCGCGCTTGCGCGAGATGTTGCGTGAGACGGGCACCCCGGGCGTCGCGCAAAATAGCCCGAAGTTGATGCCGGAGGTCGCGAAGCGGGCATCGGCGGCGGCCACGGCAAGGTCTGCGGCGGCGACGATCTGACAACCTGCGGCGGTGGCGATCCCATGCACCTTGGCAATCACCGGCTGCGGCATCGCCTGCATGGTCATCATCACATCGCAGCAGCGGCGGAAGAGGTCGCCGACGAAGGTCTCGTTGGAATTCGAAAGCATTTCCTTGAGATCGTGCCCCGGGGAAAAAACGCGGCCGGCGCCGGCGATGACCACGACGCGAATCGCCGGATCATTCGCCACCGCATCGAGCGCCTCCTGCAAATCGATGAGCATCGCGACGTTGACCGCATTGAATTGCGCCGGCCGGTTGAGCGTCAGGGTAGCAATGCCCTGTGCATCGTTGCGCAGGACGAGAGGCTGCATGGCCGATTCGAGCGGTGCGTCCACGTGTGCGCTCCTATTCGATCACGCCGGTCGAGCGTGCCAGCTCGCGCAGCAGGAACTTCTGAATCTTGCCGGTGGAGGTTTTTGGCAACTCGCCGAAGATCACGCGCCTGGGTGCCTTGAAGCGGGCCAGATGGGCGCGGCAATGCTCGATCAGTTCCTGCTCGGAGGTCAGTGCCCCCGGTTTCAGCTCGATGAACGCGCAGGGCGTCTCGCCCCACTTCTCGTCCGGCTGGGCAACGACCGCGGCCACGAGCACGCCCGGATGCCGATAGAGGGTATCCTCGACCTCCAGCGAGCTGATGTTCTCGCCGCCCGAGATGATGATGTCCTTGGACCGATCCTTGATCTTCACGTAGCCATCCGGCTGCATCACGGCGAGATCCCCCGAATGGAACCAGCCGCCGCCAAACGCCTCGCGCGTGGCGTTCGCATTCTTGAGGTAGCCCCTCATCGTGATGTTGCCGCGAAACATGATCTCGCCCATGGTCTGCCCATCCCACGGAACCGGACGCATGGTTTCCGGATCCATGACCGTCATGTCCTCCTGCGCGGTGTAGCGCACGCCTTGGCGGCCGTTGCGCTCCGTGCGCGTGCCAATGTCGAGCGTCGCCCACGCGCCGTGCTTGGCGCAAACGGCCGCCGGCCCGTAGGTTTCCGTCAAGCCGTAAACGTGAGTGATGTCGAAACCCATCCGCTCCATGCCCTCGATCACGGCTGCCGGTGGCGCAGCGCCCGCGACCAGGCAATGCACCACGTGATCGATCCCGGCCCTCCACTCGACCGGTGCGTTGATGAGCGCGTTGTGCACGATCGGGGCGCCGCAGTAATGCGTGACGCAATGCGCGCGAATGGCATCGAGGATGAGCTTGGGATCGACTTTGCGCAGGCAGACGTTGGTGCCGGCGTTGGCGGCAATGGTCCACGGGAAGCACCAGCCGTTGCAATGGAACATCGGCAGTGTCCACAGGTAGACCGCGTGCTGCGGCATGCCCCAGTCAATGATGTTCGACAGCGCGTTCAAGTACGCGCCGCGATGGTGGTACACCACCCCTTTCGGATTACCCGTCGTGCCGGAGGTGTAGTTGAGCGCGATCGCATTCCACTCGTCGTCCGGATGGCGCCACGCAAACGATGGGTCGCCCGCGGCGATGAAGCTCTCGTACTCCGCAGGCCCGAGCCGCTCGCCGCCCGGACCTTCGTTGTCGGCGATGTCGACGACGTGCGGGGGCGATGCGAGTTGCGCCAGGGCGCGCTTGATGGTCGGCGCGAATTCGGTGTCGGTGAGAAGCACCTTCGCTTCGCCGTGCTGGAGCATGAAGGCGATCGCATCGGCGTCAAGACGCGTGTTGAGGGTATTGAGGACGGCACCGGCCATCGGCACGCCAAAGTGCGCCTCTACCATCTCCGGTGTGTTCGCGGCCATCACGGCCACAGTGTCGCCGATGCCTATCCCGGTACGCTGCAACGCGGAGGCGAGCCGGCGGGCGCGAGTGAAGGTCTCCTGCCATGTAAAGCGCCGGACCCCGTGGATCACCGCGATGCGATCGGGATAGGTGTATGCCGTTCGGGCAATGAGCGACAGCGGGGTCAGGGGCGTGTAATTCGCGCTGTTGCGCTCCAGGTCCTGAGTGTAGGCATTCATGAGGGGATGGATGTTCTAATGCGGCGCTGGGCGCGATGATGCATGATACTGCGGGCATCGCCCTCCAACCATTGTCGCTTGCCGCGCTGTCGCGCATCTCGTATGCTGCGGCGCCTTGCCTCCTGCATCCACTCATGGGCCATCGGCTTTCAAAAATCGTCACGCGCACCGGCGACGCCGGGACCACCGGGCTGGGAGACGGCTCGCGGGTAGGCAAGGATTCGCGCCGCATCGCGGCGATTGGCGACGTCGACGAGTTGAACTCCACCTTGGGCGTCCTGCTCGCCGAGGCGCTGCCGGAAGCGATCAGCGCGTGCCTGCTCGAGGTCCAGCACGATCTTTTCGATCTGGGCGGGGAGCTTTCCATCCCCGGCTATTCGGCGGTTGGAGATGCCCATGTCGGCCGTCTCGAAGAGGCCGTCGAACGATTCAACGCGTCGCTCCCGCCTCTCAAAGAGTTCATCCTGCCCGGCGGCACACGGCCTGCCGCGCTGGCGCATGTCGCCCGCACGGTGTGCCGGCGCGCAGAGCGGGCAGTGGTGACACTTGCGGCAGGCGAAGCGGTGAACGAGCCGGTGCGGCGCTATCTCAACCGGCTCTCCGACCTGTTATTCGTCATCGCCCGCACGCTCAATCGCGCCGCCGCAGGCTCCGACGTGCTCTGGCAGCGCGGCCGCAGTTAGGAATGAAGCCAAACAACCCGGCGTCCAATCCAAGCCCTAAGACGTACAACACCTATGCCCCCTCCCCCGCTGACCCAACGCAGTGAACAACTCGCCGATCTGCTCGCGCGGACCGCACTCGCCGATCAGGGCGCATTTGCGGAGCTGTACAGGATGACGTCGGCGCAACTCTACGGCGTTGCGCTACGCATCCTGCGCGACACTCCGGCGGCCGAGGAAGTGTTGCAGGAGGCCTATGTCAGCGTTTGGCATCACGCAGCGGGCTATCGGGCGGCGAAGAGCCAACCGCTGACGTGGCTCACCACGATCGTGCGCAATCGCTGCCTCGATCAGCTCCGCCGCCGTCAGATCGACACCATCCCGCTCGCGCGCCAAGCCGATGATGGTGACGAGCCCGAGATGGACTTTCCTTCCGATGCGCCGACTCCGGTCGACATGCTGATGGCGGGCGCCGAAAGCCGGTCGGTGCGCACCTGCGTCGAGGCCCTCGAAGGCGGGCAGAAGCAAGCCATCGCACTCGCCTTTTATCAGGGGCTCTCCCACGCCGAGCTGGCACAACATCTTCGCCAGCCATTGGGCACGGTCAAGTCCTGGATCCGGCGCGGGCTTGACCGGCTGCGGGAGTGTCTCGACCAGTCAGGCTACGTGCACTGATGGACCTTTCGCGCCCCGATCGCGCCCGGCGTCTAGATTCCCTTGCGGCGGAATACGCCCTTGGCACGCTGTCGCCGCGGGCCCGCCGGCGCTTGGCAGGGATCGCGCGTGGTGAACCCCTCATCGCGGCAGCGCTTCGTGGCTGGGAGTATCGACTGGCCGGACTGGCGGAAGGGGTTCCCGCGGTCACACCCGCGCCACGCGTCTGGGACGGCATCCGGGTGCGATTGGGCCTCCAGCAAAAACCCGATCCCGGTCGCGCTACCCGATGGTGGGGCGCCGTAAGCCTGTGGCGCGGTTTGGCCGCAAGCGGATTTGCGTTGGCGTTGGCGCTTGGCGTCTTACTGGTGGCGCTCCCGGATCGACCGGGGAGCCCGAACGAGGCCGTCGTGGTGGTCCTGGCCGGCCCCGACGCCCGTCCAGCCCTGGTCGCCTCGGCGACGCGCGGGGGCCGGACGCTTCTTGTGAAGGCGGTCGGCAACCTGACGGTCGAAACCGGTCGCACCCTGGAATTATGGGCGCTGCCGGAAGGTCGCGACCCGCAGTCGCTGGGTGTACTTCCCGCAGCGGGGCTGACGCGGGTCAACCTGCCCGAACCCGCCGGCACCGC